>JBEKYJ010000035.1:0-24166 GCA_049511095.1 Verrucomicrobiia bacterium | reverse complement strand
GCGCGACCCGTAACCGCTGTCGGCGATATTGAACTGATGCCGATAGCCCCAGGGCCCACCCTGCGGAACCTCGACGCCTTCGTAGTCGATGTGGCGGCTCTTGAGGTTGTCCTTGATAAACTGCGCGATTGGACTCCCCTTGACGAACGTCGTCAGGACCTTGACCGGCAGACCCAGAAACGACGACACACTCGCCACGTTCGTCTCCGCGCTGGTGGCCTGCATGATCATCGAGCCGGCGCAATGCACCGGCTGCCCATGGGGGGGCGTAATCCGAATCCCCATACTCGTGGGCACGACCAGCGCATACCGACAATTCTTCTTCAGTTCAATCTTCATCTGATGTTCCTTTCGCTAATTCGTATACGATGCGTACTGAGCTTTTTGAGTGAACGATTCAATCGGCGCCGAACGTCCAGAACTCAGCCACGCGGGACCAAAACTCGCGAACCGCGAAGCGGAACTGAAACGGCCATCCCGCGTTGGCTGCAGCGATTTGTTAGGCGTTATGCTTGTCTTGACGCGATTGTCTGCCCATCCACCAACAGAGCAAAAACAAAAGGGCGGTAATCGGCGGCAATATGCCAAAACCCGCCACCACTCCCCAATTGATAAAAAATGCCTGAATCAAAAACGCCGCAAGCGTTAAGGCTGCGCCTGCGAACTCCCATTTCCACGCAAGAGCAAGACCCAGAAGCCAAGCAAACATCAGAGTCAAGCCCATGCGGTCACGCATGGGAAGCGGCCGAGATGAAAAGCTCCCCACGATCATAACCCCCCAGAAAAGAATAATCAGAGCGCTGAGTATCCGAGCAATCCACCGAAACGTTTTTACTGTTCTAAACAACACCCAGATGCCCGACAAGCAAATCACAACTCCAACCGCGGTGAGCCAAGTAATCCGCCCCCACATCAGACCAGTATTCGGAAAAACAATCTTTTCGCTGAAGATGACAGCCAGAGCCCCAAGCAGAATCAGCAACCATCCGATAGCTTTGATGCGTGTGGTTTTCATGAGCACATAATGCCGCCTAACAGTGTTAATAGCACGAACTCATTTTGTCGTAACGCGGTATATTCCGCACAGAGACAAAATCGTCGTCAGGCCGTGTACGTCTGCGAGGTGGTCGTGCCACCGCGGCCGGTCCAATTCGTGTGGAAGGCCTGGCCGCGCGGTTTGTCCACGCGCTCGTAGGTGTGAGCCCCAAAATAGTCGCGCAAACCCTGCAACAGATTGGCCGGCAACCGGTCGCTCCGGTACCCGTCGAAGTACGCCAGCGCCGAACTCAGACACGGCGTCGGGATGCCCAGTTGGGCAGCTTTCACCACGACCCGGCGCCAGCCAGCCTGCCGGCTGCTGACCGCTTTCTTGAAGAATTTGTCGAGCAACAGGTTCACCAGGTCGGGTTTGCGCACAAACGCCTTCTTGATGTCGCCAAGGAACACCGAGCGGATGATGCAACCGCCCCGCCACATCAGCGCGATGCCGCCGTAGTTGAGATTCCATTTGTACGTCTTGGCGGCGGCGCGCATGAGTTGGTAGCCCTGCGCGTAACTGACGATCTTCGAGGCGTACAACGCGGCCCGGAGATCGTCGACGAATTTCGCCTTGTCGCCCGTGAACTTCTTGACCTTGGGTTTGATCTCTTGGGCTGCTGCGACGCGTTCCTCTTTCACCGCCGAGAGACAACGGGCGAACACGGCTTCGCCGATCAACGTCAGCGGCATCCCGTCGTCGAGCGCGGCGACCACCGTCCACTTGCCGGTGCCCTTCTGGCCGGCGGCGTCGAGAATCAGGTCCACGACTTCGGCGCCGTTCTCATCCTTGTAAGCAAGAACGTCGCGCGTAATCTCGATCAGGTAACTGTCGAGTTCGCCCTTGTTCCATTCGGCAAAGACATCGTGCATTTCCTGGTTGGTCATGCCGAGGCCGCGTTTCATCAGGTCGTAGGTCTCACAAATCATCTGCATGTCGCCGTACTCGATGCCGTTGTGGACCATCTTGACGAAGTGGCCCGCGCCATTTTCGCCGACCCAGTCGCAGCACGGCTCGCCTTCGGGCGTCTTGGCACAGATCGCCTGGAAAATGGTCTTCACGTGGGGCCAGGCGGCCGGGCTGCCACCGGGCATCATCGACGGTCCCTTCAACGCGCCTTCCTCGCCGCCCGACACGCCGGTGCCGATGTAGAGCATTCCCTTGCTCTCGACGTACTGGGTGCGGCGGATTGTGTCCGGGAAGTGGCTGTTGCCGCCATCGATCAGGATGTCGCCGTTTTCGAGCAGCGGCAGCAAGTGTTCGATCAGTTCATCCACGGCCTTGCCGGCCTTGACCTGCATGATGATTTTGCGCGGGCGTTTCAGGGAGCCGACAAACTCCGGCAGCGTGTGCGCGCCGAAGAACTTCTTTCCCTTGGCGCGTCCATTCATGAAGTCATCCACCTTCGAGGTCGTGCGGTTGAACACGGAGATGGGGAACCCTTTGCTTTCGATGTTGAGGGCGAGGTTCTCGCCCATGACGGCCAAGCCGATCAGGCCGATGTCAGATTGTGCATTCATGATTTTTCCTACCTTCCGACTGTTGTCATACGTTGAAATATTTGTTTTGAACCGACGATTTGGACAGTCCGACTGAGACGTTTAGTCTTTGGCAAAACGCCATGTGATCATGGAGGCTCCCGCAATGCTAAATACGATTGTTGCCACGATACCCATGCTCGATGCCTGCTCAAAAGGCATCAGCATCATGACCTTTGAAACGACGGCACCGAGTAACATACCTCCAACTGTTCCCAGAAGGCCGGAGACTTTCTCATTCGATATGGACACCAAATGCTGAGCCGCGCTTTCGACGTCAGCTTCAGACACTGTGTCTTCCCGACGACGTCCAGCTTCCTTCCTCGATTCGGAAAGCAATGCCTTTGCGTAATCTGAGACGCGCTTCTTGAGAGCAGCACAAGCCTGCTTAGAAAACGGCTTTGAACGCCGAGTTTTCGTTTGTTTTCCTGCCGCTGGAGTTGATCCTGATTCTTCGTCCACATCGCGTAGTGGCGCGTCCCGAACGTCCGACTGCTCGTCTACCACCGCAAGCATCTCGTCTATGCCGAGGCGAATAGTTTGCATCACAACACGTATTCCTTATCTTCGCGACATCCTCGCTTCGAAATTTCTTGTCGGCTTGGCGATCCTACACGCCGCTGAAGGCGCTGAAGCCGCCGTCGATGGCGATGACCTGGCCGGTAACAAACCCGGACGCCTCATCGCTGAGCAGCCACAGCAGCGTGCCGATCAGGTCCTCAGGTTTCCCGTAATGACCTTGCGGCGTATGCGAAATGATCGTGTTGCCGCGCGCCGTGGGCGAGCCATCGGGTTGCGTCAGGAGCGCGCGGTTTTGATCCGTGAGGAAGAAACCGGGCGCCAAGGCATTGACGCGCACGCCGACCTTCGAGAAATGAACCGCCAGCCACTGTGTGAAATTGCTGACACTCGCCTTGGCGGCGCTATAAGCCGGAATTTTCGTGAGCGGCTTGAACGCGTTCATCGAGGAGATATTGATGACGTTACCGTGTTTCTTGAGGACCATGTCCTTGGTGAACACCTGCGTCGGCAGGAACGTCCCGAGAAAGTTCAAGTTGAACACGAACTGGATGCCCTCGACCGTCAGATCATAAAACGTCACGACGCCTTCCTTTTTCTGCGTGAGGTCTTCGACCATAATGTGTTCTTTCGAGGTCGTGCCCTTCGGGTGATTGCCGCCGGCGCCGTTGATGAGAATGTCCACCGGCCCAAATGCCGCTTTGATCTGTTCATGGGCCGCCTCGATGCTGGCCTTCTCCAGCACGTTGCAGGCAAACGCCCGCGCCACGCCGCCCGCTTTTGTGATTTCATCGGCGGCTTTCTGCGCGAACTCCGGCCTCAGGTCCAAGATGGCAACCTTGGCCCCGCACTCGGCCATCGCCTTGGCCATCATGCTGCACAGGATGCCGCCGCCGCCGGTGATCACCGCGACTTGGTTCTTCAAATTCACGTGAAGTGGTACTGGCATAGCTTATCGTCCTTTCAATCTGTGGAAACTCGCCGACGCAACTCTTACGGAATCAGCCTGCGAAATGCAACAGCAATTCCCTTCGTTCCCCAGCGCGAGCTTCCGGCGAGAGGCATTGCTTTGATAGCCTGATCAATCCCTTCAAGTTCCTGCTCGGTTTCCCGTGTCGCACGCAGCACGTCCAGCGTGGAAGTGGACGGGGTGAACGAACGTCGCCCGCGCCAAACCAAGCCGACGCTGCCTGCTGCAGCAGCATGCGGCTACAGTTCTTTCTGGCAAACCAACCAGCAGTTCAGCTTTTTCGTTGCCGAGTGTGGGTGGTGCGCCTATAGTCTCGTACGCATTTCTTTGGCGGGTGCGCCCATAGCTCAATTGGATAGAGCGTTGGTCTACGGAACCAAAGGTTGCAGGTTCAACTCCTGCTGGGCGCGCCATTTCTCCGCCTCCCAAACCCGGGATAGAAAACGGGGAGGGTCCGAGAACCTTCCCCGTTATCTGACGACCGGCGCTGCACCAAACGGCAACGGCAACTACTTCACTTTGGCAGTGGCAAACGAACCGGTAATGGCTTCTCCCCCGCCGGAGTCGGTACCATCCACCCAGACGCCGGTGATCTTCCCGCTGACGGTCTCGTTCGTCACTCCGCTCTTTACTGTGACTTTCGACGATCCGGTAATCAAGAGGACGGCATTACTGGATGTGCCCATCTGACCGTCTCCCGCAAACACGGCAACGAACTTGTCACCCTTGGTCGAATTCGGCGTCAAATCCACGGTCGCCACCTCGTGCAGGAAGAGGCTGAAGTCGGATCCGACAACCTTTCCCATCCACTGTTCTTCATTCGTCTCCGTCCCGCTGATGATTTGCAGGTCAAGAACCGAGATGACGTTCGTATTCCCGGACAGATCCGTACCCGTCACGGCTGTGCCGCTCGGACTAAGTTTACCCTTGATGGTGATATCCTGCTTGGACAGGACGTTCGTCGTGTCCGCCCAGCTCGTCGCGACACCCATCGCTGCCACTACCGCGATTGCCAACAGTTTCTTCATGCCAACCCTCCAATTGTTGATGACTCGCCTTCGTTTCACTGCAACGGCCACAATAGTTGTGAAACCTCTTCAGGTCAACCCCTTGTCGGGAAGAGGGGCCGTTCACGGCGAAGAAGTAGCAGCGTCGAACACACATTCGCGATCTGGCGTGATGATGTTGTTGGCCGGTTTGATGTCATGGTGAATGAGACCGACTGAGGGGGCGCATTCAAGTTCTGGGGCAATTTGATGAAACCAGGGTGACCCCCATCGTGTTTGTTGAACGGTGGAGGATACCAACATGGTTCAATCGTTAACCGGAAAGAACGTCGTTTCAAAGAGCGCAACCGTGTTCACTGTACGAATGTGCAGTCTATTCTTGCTCCTGTTTTCCGTACTCCTGTTGACAGGGTGCGCGAACCTGAGCTCTGACGACCGCGAGATCTTCTACAGCGGATGGGCCAATCCAAATTCCAGTCCGCGAACCCAATAATTTGGAGCGGGGATTGAAGTCAGGGCCGCAGCCACGCTCGCGGCCATCCCGTTCGTCGGGTTGAAATGAGCAAAACCGACAGAATCGGTGTCAAAGAGGGCCGATGCGAAACATAATCAATCTTAGCGGCCTATTGGCCCTGATTCTTCTGGCAGCGGTGCAAACCGACGCGGCGTTGCAGGACGTTCAGACGGTGTTTGTAATCGTCTTGGAAAACCACGATTGGTCAGAGATCAAGGGCAGCAGTTCGGCCCCCTTCATTAACGACACGTTGTTGCCCCTGGCCTCGCACGCCGAACAATACTTCAACCCGCCCCATCTTCATCCCAGCCTGCCCAATTACCTCTACCTCGAAGCGGGATCGAATTTTGGCATTCATCATAACGCTTCGCCTCACGGGAAACAGCTGACGGCCCCGCATCTCGTAGCGCTTCTCGACCAAGCAGGCATCTCCTGGACCTCGTACCACGAGGGCATCTGCGGATGTAATTGCCCACTACAGACAGTCAAGAACTACACGCCCCTTACAAACCCGATGGTATATTTTACTGACGTTACCGAGACCAATGATGTGGACTCCGCCCATTGCATCGCGCACATGCGCCCCTTGGGTGAGTTGGTGGGCAATCTCCAGAGTAATACCGTGGCCCGCTACAACTTCATCACGCCCAGTCTCTGCCATGCCATGCACACTCCCTGCGGTCCTCTCAACGACCGGATTAAACAGGGCGATGATTGGCTGCAGGAGGTTGTTCCGCCGATTCTCAATTCACAAGCTTACCAGGACAACGGAGCGCTTTTCATCACCTGGGATGAGGGCGTGCCCGGTGATGGCCCCATCGGCATGATCGTGCTGTCGCCCCTCGCCAAGGGAAACGGGTATTCGAATACGATTCATTACACGCACAGTTCCACGTTGCGCACGTTGCAGACAATCTTTGGTGTGACCCCGCTGTTGGGCGATGCGGCCGTGGCCACTGACCTCGGCGACTTGTTCAACCCCTGAGAATCCGATCGACACGGACTACGCGGGATAGGCACCACGTGGAACGCGGTAAAACTCCATCGCCACCTCTTGCCCGCCGTAGCTCCTGCAAATGAGGTGGGTTTGGCGAAAGTGGGGCCGCTCACCCGATAACGACCAACTGCGCTTTACGCCCGTCCCCAACACTCACGTCCTTGAACGTCGCGAGCCTCGACGGCCCACACCCTCAGCAGGGGTTTCCACCACCGGCTCGCCCAACCCGCTACAGTTATCGCCGAACCACGACCTTAATACACTTGACCCGCGCATGAGCAAGTGTTTTACTGGCTCCCGAGCTCGCCGGCAGTACTTATGTTTATCGTGATCTCACGGGTCTTGGGAGATCGTGGACTTGTTCCGGAAAGTCCAATCTCCCGGCACAAAGCAGGCACACAAACCACACTAAGTCTTGCGGAAGCAAGCACACCTGGGAAGAAGCCATGAAGAAGTTCAACGTTCCCAGCCCTGCACCCAGAATTACATTTACCGCAACGAACGGGAGGAGCCCCGCTATGTTATCGTCAAAGAAGTCAAGACTCACCCCAATCATCACAACATTGCTCTGCCTCGTTGCGGTTGGTCTGCCACATGCCGCGTTGGCTGACGATGCTGCTGGGGACTTTTCAGTCAGCAGCAATCCCAATGGTTCCTGGCGCTACGGCTGGTCGGCTACCCTCGCATCGGCTTTTAATCTGGATGTAACCAGCACAACGTCCGAATACGGCGTAAGCGGCCTCGCCGGCTGGCTGAGCAATCAGAGTGGTACTGAGGGCGTTCCGTATGTCCTAAAAAACACCACGGCCAACCCGATCACTTGGAATTTCTGGACGGTCTATCAACCGGGGCAACTGGCCCTGGAGGCTGGTTATAGCGGTCAGTATGCCGTTGTCCGTTGGACGGCGTTTTCGGCTGGGCAGTTTAATGTTGCGGCTACGTTTTCCGCCCTCAGTCAATTCGGCGATTCATCGGATGTCCATATCCTGCGCGATGGCATCTCCATATTCGATTCGGCTGTGAACGGTTTCCCCAACTCGCAGACCTATTCGGGGACTCAGACCCTCGCGATGGGAGACACCATCGATTTTGCTGTTGGCTTTGGGAGCGACGGAAGTGTTTCTGAAGATACCACGGGTCTAGCCGCAACGATTGTCGCCGTCCCCGAACCCAGCACGTTAGGGCTTGTAGGCGCAGGTCTCGGCTGTCTGCTTTCGCTTCGATTCCTGAAGAGGAAGTAGCCGCCACACAACGACGCCAAGGCGACCGGCCGTGGCGTCGTTGCGCATGACAAATCTGGATCGACGGCAGATGCTAGGGCGCCGAGTTCATCGTCCCCAGAGTTCCCACGAGACTGCCCTCGCCCTTGGTCACGAGGACATCCAAGTCCTCGGAGCCATCGTTGCCCGCGATTTCCCCCTGGACGGCGCTGCCGAGCCTGACCGTTGTGAAAGTAGATGGTCGAACTTCGTCGCCACCTCTTGCCCGCCGTAGCTCCTGCAACTGAGGTGGGTTTGGCGAAAGCGGGTCTGCTCGCCCGATAACGACCAACTGCATTTAATGTCGGTCAGCCACGCGAACGGCGAATGGTTAGACCCTACTGCCCGCCGTTCGACTTCATTTCGGGCGCTTGATTTTTCATCGCAAAGTCACGGATCGCCTGCGACGACAGCATCGCCTGTTGTGAATTCCAAAAGAGATTTGCCAAGGCTTTCTTCAAGGCTCTCTTCAAGAAGGCCTGTTCATCAAGGCCCATGTTACCTGTGTGCTCGCCGGTGATAGTATCGACCCAGATGACATTTCCGCTGGGCCTGCTTAACGTCCACTCCACCTTGATAGAAACGAGGGAATGGCTCCACGGTGACGTAGGAGCCGTTTGATAGAAATAGCTGAACTTTGGTGTCAAGATCGCCTCAGCTTTCCCATCCGTTGCCTCGCCAGTATTGCTGACGTCCACTACTTCAGTGAAGGTATGTCGCGCCAGTACGCCGGCGTTTTGGGCGATGGATTCACCAATAGGAATCCTCAGGCGATAGGTTCCCAAGGGACTGTACTCACACGTCGTCTTGCGTAGTTCATCCGTAATATTCAGTGCGACCTTGAGATGTAATTTTTCCTGTGGTCCATAGCCCTCGTACGGAGTTTTCGGTGGATAGACTGTGTACGTGCAACCGACCAACGCCGCTGAAAGGGCCAGCGCGACGACGGTCGCCAGTACGGTCAAACAGGTTTTGCGGTTCATGGTTTTGCGGGAATCAAGTCAACCGTAAAATCGAAAAGGGTCACGTCACCGGTAGATGACTCTTTGACCTCGACGGCGATGTGGTATGGGCCGGAAAGCCTTGTGCCCTCCGGATATTGAACGTAGACGAACCCCTGTACATTCTGGCCCGGTCCAATGGTCCGGCTGTATAACTGCTTATCCGCAAGGTTGTGTTGGATCACCGTGGCATCGGATGCCAGCTTCAGACCGCCAAATGCCAGAAGCAAGCCCGGGCCCGGAATGACTCCCGCGGCGGCGGCGGCGCCACCTGCCAACCCGATTGCGGTTCCCGCAGCTTGAGAGGTGACGTTCGTCAGTTGAGAAGTCCGGGATGTGCCGGATGCTTCGTCCGCGACATGAACCTGGTCTTTGGAGATGATGAAACTGGAGGCGCTACGGTTCTCGGCCACGAGGAGGATCGGGAGTAGCCCTTTGTCGCTCAAATCCACCTTGAAGATTTCCTTCATCTCACGCTTGTCAGTCACTGGGTGGATGCCTATGGCGACCTGTTTCTCCTGCGCGTGGTATTCGCACGACTCCGCGCTGCGTTCTTTCAATGCAGCGATTTTCATGGTGGCGCAGCCGCTTCCCAACAGGAGCAACACGGTGAAGATGCAACCTTTTGACACCGCATGATTCCTCCTTGCGTCCAGCGCCGTTGTTAGGCGACAAGGGATTTTCTTTTGGCGTACAAGAAACATTTCCGTTCGAGAATCGTAACGACTGTTCCACCGACCGTCACGAACTTGCCTCATGTCGACAAGCGTCCCCGTTTCCTTCAGCATGACGGAGCTTTTGGGCGGTGCGGACTAAATGATTCTTCCGGCTTCGCTTTATGTCAAGATCCAAAATCTGCTCGACTCGCGCCGTGCCGACCTTTTCCTGTCTCCAAGCGGTACTGGTACAGTCTGGTTGAGAATCCCGCAGCCTATTGGCATTACCGCAAGACCGTTTAGGGCGGCGCGGCCCTGACGGGCCGCCTCCGCCCTCGCGGCCCAAATGACGGCCCGCCCGGTTCTATTCTGTGATTCAGAGTTTTCGGTAGGAATCGAATGCATCAAGAATGTCTTGTGCCAATTTCGGATCGAACTCCGGGTGTTCGTTCAGCGCGGACACGACATCCTCATAAGACCTGTCCCGCTGTCGATTCCTCAAATCACCCAGCACGGCGGTGGGCTGCGGTGACACCACGATGTCCAAAATCATTTCCCGTATCCGCAACTTCATAGCACTCAGCCACGCCTCGTCATCTGAGACGGTCTGATCCAGCGTGTGTTTTATCCGTTCCGCCAACGCGATCAGTTTCTCTCTCCTCATGCCAGTCCCGTAAGCGCAAACAACCGGCCAAGTAGTACCTCACCGCGTCGGAGTGTAATCACGGCACCGCGCAAGACAAGCAGGAATTCGGCGCCTCACTACCCCACACCCTATTCAGGAAGATCGAGACCCAACTCCTGACAACCGTAGAGCATCACCGAATCCCGGTCTTTCCACTCCGGCCAGCGGTCAAACACCGTAACGAACAGGTCGCAGCCTACCCGCCAAGCTTTCGAGAATCCGTTGAGTGAAATCGCGTTGTTCTCCGTGAAGCGCCGCCGAGCCTGACCGCAGTGAAAGCAGAGGGGCACCACGTGGAACGCGGCAAAACTTCGTCGCCACCTTTTGCCCGCCGTAGCTTTTGCAAATGAGGTGGGTTTTGGCGAAAGCGGGTCCGCTCGTCGCATGACGATCAACTGCGCTTAATGTTCAGTCAGTCACCCGCGCATAATCGCACAAACACCAGAACCGCCCTCAAGGCAATCAACCGTCCCTTGGCTGGGGCGGCGATTTCTGTAACAGCTATTTCCTCTTCAAGAAACGAAGCGAGAGCAAACAGCCGAGACCCGCGCTTACAAGTCGTATCGCATTTGGTTCGGGGACAATCGTTGCCGATAGAACTGTGGTGTCGTCATGTTGGTTACCATTGCTACCCCAGCCGACAGCAAAATCGACGGTGTCACCTTGCACGAGGTTCGTAACTCCCGAATAGGATTTTGGGTCGGGAGTGCCGATCACGGTTGAATTGAATATTGAGCTCCCATCAAGCAGGACATGCACATCCACTGTAGCGCCTACCGTACTCAGGCCAGAAAACGTGGCCGCAATAGTAAACTGCCCGCTCGAAAGCGCTGTCCAACGGACCACGGAATACTCATCGTTCGTACCAGGATTTAAGCCCAGTTGCCCTGGTTGAAAAGTCGTGTGCCCCCCTATAAAGATTGAGTTCGCCGTACGATTGTGGAGGACCGACGGAACGCCGTCAGCCTCGGTGCCCAGCCAGCCATCGAGACCGCTTTGCCCGTAGGCCGCCGTGGTGTTGCTGGTTTCCAGAGTAAAGGCCGATCCGAGTGTGGACGACCAGCCGTAGCTCCAGACGCCATTGGGGTTGCTGCTGAGTGAAAAGTCCCCAGCAGCATCGTCAGCCAACGCAGCCTGTGGCCGAGCGACTACAACGAAGCAGAGCAACGCTGTGAAGCTGGAGATGAATGCTGACTTTTTTAACGATGACATAGCGCGGCTCCTTCGGTTGGCTGAGGAAAACGTGATTCCGGGTACAGAACTGGAAATGTTGAACTTCTTCATGGCTTCTCCCTATCGAGCATGCTTTGCGGCGGGCGTTGCGGTCTCCTGAGCCAGTAGAACACTTCCTCACAGGCGAGTCAAGTCTGCTGAATCCATGGCTTGGCAAGGCTGGATGCCAAGCAGTAATCGCACACCCAGTCGCTCCGCCCAGCGCATTTCGCCCATGCCGACCAACTGCGTTTGGTATTCGGTCAGCCATGCGTATCGTAAATAGTTAGACGCGACCCCCACTGCCACCATTTACATTTTACATTGCCAATCCCCAGCGCACCGTATATTTGATCTCCGGAACCTTTCCTAGAAAACGGGGTCAATTGTCCTATGAAGACGCCAGATGCCAAACCCTGCTTCACGCGCAACACTCGATCTTGCCTCTTTCGAATACTGCTATCAGTTCCCATTTTTCTCGCTCTGGGACACATCCCCCTAGATGCCACACCCGTCCCTCCCAACGTAAAAAAAATTGTGATCTTCATATACACCGAGGATGCCAAGGGCTCGAAAATCCCTCTTGGCACGGGCTTTTTTGTGGCTGTACCCAGCTTGGGGTCAAACTCCAATACATACGGATACGTATACGCAGTGACTGCAAAACACGTCGTTTTCCCCGAGAACACCACCGGCTTCCGACCCCTTGTCTACATCCGCCTGAACAATAAGAAGGGGGGTTCCAACTACTTACCCATTCAGCTGATTGATCACGGCGACAATAAGAACATCTTTGTCAGCGACGACCCAGCCGTGGACGTTGCTGTGATCGCAGTGGCTCCCGACGTAAACGCATACGACTTTTTGGCGATACCAGAGGCTATGATTACCAAGCCTGAAGACTTCAAAGCCATGCGAATCCGCGAAGGCACCTCAACCTTCTTCACAGGGCTATTTGCCCCCTATCCAGGTGACCAGAGAATCTACCCTGTCGTGAAATTCGGCACCGTAGCCTTGGTGACCGACGAGAAGGTACCATGGATTGCACAAGTCCTGACGAATGGCGTCGTCGTCAAACAGAACGTCAAAACTGAACTTTATTTACTCGAAACCCCCTCAGCAGGTGGGAACAGTGGCTCGCCTGTTTTTTTCTATCTAGGCGCAGATCGCGAACCGGGCTCTATCAACTTAAGTGCGCCCGTCCTCAAACTCGCCGGCATTATGCTTGGGTACTATCCGGATCCCCAACCTCTCCTATATGCCCAGACCGACACGCGCCCCTTCGCGCCCTCAAACTCCGGCGTGGCCGCCATTGCTCCCGCATACAAAATTCGCGAGATACTCTTCAGCCGAGAACTATCCGACCGCAGAACCCATTTAGATGCGCAGATACCAACTGCCAACTAGTATCTACAAACTCCCGCTCCATCCAGTTTTCATCGCCAATCTTGCCAGACCATCGACACCACGACGAGCAATCCGTTCTCAACACTCACCGTTAACCCCTCTTCTATTGAAGTTACGGAGCGCGGGGCGGCGCAGCCCTGACGGGCCGCCTCCGCCCTGCGGCCCGGACAATCGACTGAACACCGCAACAAGGAGATCACACCCGACCCGCCACGCTTTCGAGTAAGGGCGACGACGGTGGCAGGCGAACACGCCGACAGAGCGGCGTGGGTTGCCACCGAAACGACGCGGCGGCGTCTCGTGCAGCTAGTGCTGCACTCGGCTCAAGGGCGGGAGGCTAACGGCGCGCCCGGCGGTCGCGCCCTACCACGACGGCAGGCGGAGCGCCTACCCTACAAAACGTCGCGGAAACGACAAAATGTTGCTGCGGGGAGTGCGAAGTGCGGTAACTGTAACGGGATAGGAATACGAAAGAAAAGCTTCCAAACCTTCCAAACCTTCCAAAGTACACTAACGGGTTTTCCGGGATTGTGAGAGAATCGGGGTGTGAGCATGGATTATAGAGACATGCGTGCAGAGACCGGCGGAATGATGGCTGGCACAGCTCTTTATAAGAATACGTGTTTTTACCAAACGAACCCAACTGAAAAACGCACATGTGTTTCGACATGAAACCGTTATGAAAACACAGAGTTGGGTTCGTTATGCAAAAAAGAACCTAAAAATGAGGGGAAAAGCACCAAAATACTGCTCCGGGAGGGTAGTTTTATGCACAAACGAAGACAAAATGAACCCCAATTTCACGCACCGTGCGGTGACGAATGGGTGCAAAACGGGTGCGGCGTCAGCGGAGAATCAGCCACGAGACAATCGCGAAGAGCGGGATGAGAATGGGCAGTGTGTATTTCACGACGTAGCCGAAAAAGCTCGGACACTTCACGCCGCTCGATTCGGCGATGCTCTTGACCATGAAGTTCGGGCCGTTGCCGATATAGGTGCAGGCGCCAAACAACACCGAGCCGAGCGAGATGGCGACGACATATTTCGCGGTGTGCGCATCCAGCAGGAAGGTCTGCATATGGGCCGGGTTCTCCAGCGACAGGTGCTGCAACCCGAACGCTGCTGTCAGGAAGTTCAAATAGGTCGGCGCGTTGTCCAGCACGCTCGACAACGTTCCCGAGCCCCAGAAGAATTGCCGCGCGGTGGTGATGCCGATGTCGGCCGCGTGTTTCTCGAGCAGGTCGAGCGCGGGCACCATCGTGGCAAAGATTCCGAGGAACAGGAAGCCGACCTCGCGCACCGGGCCGAAGCTGAATTCGTTTTCATGAAGCGCGTCCTGGTTGGCAAACTTGTGCGAGAGACACGCCATGGTGATCATCAACGCGGCGACGGCCACGGTAACGAAGCTCTCCGCCGTTTTCGCCCCGTCCCAACCCAGCGCCTGGCCGATCGCGCCGAAGGCCGGCCAACCCCCAAGCCCCTTGAGCCATTCCGCCTTTTGCATCAGCACCAAGCCGATGATGACGAACAACCAGATGAAGTTGTGGGTCCCCTCGAGTTCCACGCGGTCTTCCGCGCGCCGCCTGGCCTCAATTTTGTGCTTCTGAAAATCAAGCAGGTCGATCAGGAAAAACAACGCCAGCAACGCCCCGACGCACAACAGCCAGGCGAGCACGACCTGTGGCACCTTCAGCAGCCAGAAAAACGGCACGCCCTTCAGGTAACCGAGAAACAGCGGCGGATCGCCGATGGGCGTGAGCGCCCCGCCGATGTTGCTGACGATGAAGATGAAGAAAACGGCGTGAAACGGCGCGGCCCGATATTTGTTGATCCGCAGAAACGGGCGAATGAGCAACATCGACGCGCCGGTCGTGCCGATGAGATTGGCGAGAAGCGCCCCGACCGCCAACAGACCGGTGTTGACCGCCGGGGTCGAGCGCCCCGTCATGTTGATGTGGATGCCGCCGGCGATGACAAACAGCGACCCGATCAGCGCCATGAACCCGACGTATTCGATCAGGCTGGTCAACATCCGCGGCGCGTTGTGCAGGACGAAGACATAATAAGCGACCGCGATCAACCCCAGCCCGATGGCGATCTTGGGATGGTGATGTTCCCAGAAGCGTTTGTTGACGAACGGCAGCAGCGCGATCGAGAGCAGCAGGAGCACGAACGGCGCGACCATCAACACCGGCGGCTCGCGCGGCGCGATGCCGTCCGCTCCGGTGCCCGCACTGACAACACCGAACGTCGCCGCAAGGAACGCCACGGTGGCGACCAGTTTCCGCATTACCGATGCTGATACTTTACTTTCAACCGCATGACAAACGGAATCGCGTAGGCGACCGCCACGCCCGCCGCCATCCAGACGACGCTGGCGCTCTGGAACAACACCTGCGCCAACACCAATGCAATCAGCAGGAAAGCGACGCGACCCCCCGAACCGGGAATCTGCCGCAGCAGCGTCGGCACTTGCTCCCGTTTCTCCAAGAGTTCATTGCGCCGCAGCGCCAGCAACTGCAACCAGGCGAACGCTCCGCCAATGATCACGCCAAGGATAATTCCCAGATACATGGTTATATTCATTGTCCTTTTTCCGAGCAAAAGCAAGTTGAGGATCGCGCGGGGCGGCTGTCGTTCTCCCGCGCGTCCCCGAAGTTACTGACTCTCCTAAACGGCCGCTTCGTTCATCTCCGCCGTGCGAATCCGCATGGCCTTGTCGATCTTCCACACGAAGATCTTGCCGTCGCCGATCTTTCCGGTCTTCGCGCTTTCCTGGATCACTTTGATGACGCGATCCACAGCGTCGTCAGCAACGACAATCTCCAGTTTGATTTTGGGAACGAAGTCCACGGCATACTCGCTCCCGCGATAGACTTCGGTTTGGCCCTTCTGGCGACCGAACCCTTTGACTTCACTGACGGTCATTCCCTGGATGCCGACCTCAGCCAGCGCTTCCTTGACCTCGTCGAGCTTGAACGGCTTGATGATGGCTTCAATTTTATTCATCTTGTTCTCCGAGTTGTTTCGGCGCCCCGCTCCCGCCGCAGCGGGACCGGGGAACCAATTGTATTCGCTAGCGAGTCGACACGGGTGTTCTCGAGGCCGCAGGCACTGATGCCGACGGGTTCGAATACCCCTTCGGATGCGGCGTCTCGACTTCTTTGTCCATCACCACGCCATTGTAACCCAAGCAGCCCATTTCGGGGACGTCCAAGCCGCCAATTTCAACGTCCAGTGTTGGGCGGTGGCCGTTGAGGATCGCGCCGATGACCTTGAACACGATAAACGTGATGACCGCCAGTGTGATGAAGCAGGTCGTCACACCGATTAACTCGGCCCAGAACTGCGACATGCCGCCGCCGTAGAACAACCCCAGCACGCCCATTTCCGTCGAGCCCGTCGGGGCGGTGGACGGGTCGGAGAAGAACTTGTAGGTGCCGTCAACCAACTTGAACCAATGCGCGCCATTCCAGCCCTGGCCGTACGTGCCGTCGGCAAACAAGCCGAGCGACAAGCAGCCCCAACAACCGTTGACGCCGTGTACCGAGATCGCACCAACGGGGTCGTCAATGCCGATCTTGTCGAAAAAGAACACGGATTCGACCACGAGGATGCCGGAAATCGCGCCGAGGATCGAGGCCCCGCCCGCGCTGACAAAGGCGCAGGGACAGGTGATTGCCACGAGGCCCGCCAGCATGCCGTTGCACATCATGGACGGATCGGGTTTCTTGGTGCGAACCCACCACATCCACAACGTCGCCGCCAACGCGCCGGTCGCGGAAGCCAGCATCGTGTTGGTCGCCACCACGCCGATGCGCAGATCAGTGGCGGCCAGGCTGGAGCCGGGGTTGAACCCAAACCAACCAAAAGCCAGAATGAACGTGCCGAGCATGGCCATCGGAATGCTGTGCGGCGGCATAAAGTTCGTGCTGCCGTCCTTGTTGAATTTGCCGTACCGCGCGCCGACGATCCACGCGGCGACCAAGGCGATCACGCCGCCTTGCATATGCACCACGGAAGAACCGGCGAAGTCCACATGACCGTGACCGATGCCGAAGTTGGCGCCGAGCTGCGACAACCAGCCGCCGCCCCAGACCCAGTTGCCGAAGAACGGATACATGATCGTGCCGATCGCGCAACCGTAAAGCATGAACGAGGAGAACTTCCAGCGTTCCGCGCACGCCCCGGTCGGGATCGTCGCCGTCGTGTCCATAAACACCATCTGGAACAGGAACAGCGTAAACACCGCCGAGTCGTAGCCCGCGCCCTGCAGCAGGAAGCCCTTCAGTCCGAGCAGACCGAACGGTTTGCCGAACAGGTTGATCGTGAACTCATTATTCAATCCAGCGTAACCGCCCATCGTGGTAATCGGCCCCATTCCGCCGAACATGAACGCAAACCCGCAGAGATAGAACCCGAGCATGCCCATGGGATAGATCATGAAGTTCATCGCCATCGTGTGGCCCGAGTTCTTGGCGCGGCAGAGACCCGTCTCCACCAACGCGAAGCCCGCTTGCATGAACATGACGAGGAAGCCCGTCACCAGCGTCCACGTGAAGTTGATCGCCACACGGTTGTGCCCAACGGCGTCTGCCAACTGCATCGCGACCGGTTCTTTGTCAGCCTTCGCTTTGAAGTCGTTGTATGCCTTCAGCGAGTCGTCATAGGCTTTCTTCTTGGCCGGGTCTTTCGCGTCGTCGTCACTGAGCTTGGCTGGCTCCGACACCACGAGCGCAGTGCCTCCGGCGTCGTATACTGTGGTCTTGTCTCCCGTGGCTGTTCCTGCCGGATCGGGCTTGGGTGCGTCATCTGCCCGCGTCAGCCCCACCAACCCAAAAGCCATCACGCCCGCCAGAGTCATGACGCATAGCCATTTCAATACCTTCACTCGTACCTTCATTCGTAGTTTCTCCTATTCTCCAAGGTTCAGGTTCTTCACTTGCGCAGCTCCGTGCAAACATGCCGAAGCCACACAGTCCCTCTCAGTGAATCGCCCAACTCGCACTTTGACTGGCCATTTGCATCCCTCGTGCCACAAATCTGATACAAACCCACAACACCCTGATTGCCAAAGCACTATGAGATTTGAGCCGAATGAAGAACCCGAGCTCTCGTGGTGAGATTTCACCACCGCGCTCATATAAATACACCGAGCCATCCGGTGAAAAAGGTCGCACCCAATTCTCGCTTCGGATCGTATCCGTGCCTCGCCCCTTCGGGAACGGCGTCAATCGTCTCTTGCTTTTGTCCGCTGAGTATGAAAAAAAGTTGACAGTTCGATGGCGAAAAACCTTAAGATTGCCGTGGGCTCGGATCATGGCGGGCTTGATCTGAAGAATCAGCTTCTGGCTTATTTGCAGAGCCGCGGCTATTTCGTGCAGGATTGCGGCACGCACAGCAAGGACGCGGTCGATTATCCGCGCATTGCCTACACCGTTGCGCGGTTGGTGGGCGGTGGCTCTTGCGACCTCGGCATCGTGGTGGACGGCGCGGGAATCGGCTCGGCCATGGCCGCCAACAAAGTCCGTGGCGTGCGCGCCGCGGCGTGCTACAGTGTGGCCCTCGCGAAGAATTCGCGCGAGCATAACGACGCGAACGTGCTCACGCTCGGCGCCGGCCAGACCGATTTCGAGGCCGCGAAGCAGATTGTTGAGACGTTCCTAGCGGGCGAATGTGTTGAAGAGCGGCACCGAAAGCGTGTACAACTGATCAATGCGATTCAGGACGGCCCAATTGAAGTGGGACCACATCAAGCGACGTTGTTGGCCGCGATCGGAGACCCGCGCGTGAGTGCCTCGCAATCCGACCTCGAGCGTATCGCCAAGCGCGTCCAGGAACTCCTCGCCTCCCAGGGCAACCCGCCCCTCACAGCGACGACACCCAAATCGCGGCTCTCCCCGCAACAAACCGCCCAACTGATTGACCACACGGTGTTGCGACCCGATACGACGCGCTCGGACATCGAGCAACTTTGCCGCGAAGCGCGTCAATGCAAGTTTTACTCGGTGTGTGTGAACCCGACGTGGGTGTCGTTTGCGCGGCAGTCCCTCGAAGGCACAAATGTGAAAGTCTGCTGCGTCGTCGGTTTCCCACTCGGCGCACAGCCGCCCGAGACCAAGGCGATGGAAGCGCGCGCGGCCATCCGCCAGGGCGCGAAGGAAATCGACATGGTCATCAACGTCGGCGCCCTCAAGAGCGGCGATGGCGAACTGGTATTGCGCGATATTCGCGGCGTGGTGGAGGCGTGCCGCGACGGCAGCGCGAAATGCAAAGTGATTTTGGAAACCTCGCTGCTGACCAACGAAGAGAAGGCCCGCGCGTGCGAGCTTGCCGTCAAGGCGCACGCTGATTTTGTAAAAACCTCCACGGGCTTCAGCTCGGGCGGGGCGACGGTGGAAGACGTCTCGCTCATGAGCCGCATCGTTCGCGACAAGGGACTCGGCGTGAAAGCCTCGGGTGGGGTGCGGTCGCTGGCGGACTTGGTGAAGATGGTGGCCGCGGGCGCGACACGCATCGGGACGTCAAGCGGCGTAAAAATTTTGAAGGAGGCCGCCGGCGAAGTCATTTCATCGGAAGGCCCAAAGTATTAGGCGGACATGAAAGGAACGGAACATGGCAGACCTACGCTCATACATTTTTCTCGATAGCTTGCAACCGCAGGTGGCGTCGTTCTTTGCCACCGTGTCGCAAGGTTTTCTGCCGATTGCGGGACAGGCGTCGCTCTTCGTCGAGATTTCGCCCGGCATGGAGATCAACCGCGTCACCGACGTGGCGCTGAAATCCACGAAAGTCACCCCCGGCATGCAGATCATTGAGCGCCTGTATGGGATGCTCGAAATCCATTCCGAGTCGCAGGCGGACGTGCGCCAGGCAGGCGCCGCGATTCTCGAAGCGCTCGGCTTGAAGGAAGAAGGCCGCTACAAACCGCAGATTTTCAGCAGCAGCGTCATCCGCCGCATCGATGATCATCATACGATGCTCATCAACCGCACGCGCCACGGCAACATGATCCTGCCCGGTCATACGCTGTTCACCATGGAAATGGCCCCCGCCGCGTACGCCGCGTTCGCCGCCAACGAAGCGGAGAAAGCCGCCGAAATCAACATTCTCGAAATCCGTGCGTTCGGCAGTTTCGGCCGCATCTACCTCGGCGGGGATGAGAAGGACATTGATGTCGCCGCCAAGGCCGCCGAAGCGGCGATCAACAGCGTCACCGGCCGCGAGATGAAGGGTAGCGGCGGTTAGACCGATTTAGACCGATTTTGAAACGATCAGAAATATAACGTAAAGGAGAAACGGACATGGCAGATGCATTAGGGTTACTCGAAGCTCGTTCCTTCGCCGCGATGGTGGAAGGCGCCGACGCAATGGTCAAGGCGGCCAAGGTTGACCTCGTCAGTTACGAAAAGACCGGTGGCGGCTACGTCACCGCGGTCATTCGTGGCGACGTCGCCGCGGTGAAGGCCGCCACCGACGCGGGCCGCACCGCCGCCAGTCGCGTGGGCGAAGTCGTCGCGGTCCACGTCATCGCGCGTCCGCATGCGAACGTCGACGACGTCATTCCGCTCGGGCGCGGCAACAAAGCTGCCAAGAAATAAATCGGACAATCAGCCGCGGGGGCGGGGCTTCGGCTCCGCCCCTGACGGGAGGTTGCATTTATGAATCTTGGCAAAGTTGTCGGCACCGTCGTCGCCACGCGCAAGGAGTCCAGCATGGACGGCCTGAAGTTCATGCTCGTCAAACACGTGGACACCGAGGGCAGGGAAACCGGCGGCCAGGTCGTGGCGGTCGACGCGGTCGGCGTCGGCCCCGGCGAGTTGGTACTGGTCGCCACGGGCAGTTCGGCGCGCCAGACCCTCGCGACCAAGGATCGCCCCTGCGACGCCGTCATCATGGCGATTGTGGATACATGGGAGATTGGCGGCACCGAGAAGTACCGAAAGGAATAGCGCCATGGCCCTCAGCGATCAGGAAATCGAACTTATCGCGCAGCGCATCGTCACCGACCTCACGGGCCGCGGCGGTTCGTCCGCGCCGGCCTCATCCTCATCGGCTTCCGCCACCGGCCCGTTACGCGACATCGGCATCTTCGACACCATCGACGAAGCCGTCAAAGCCGCCAGCGTCGCATTCTGCCAGTACGACCAGCTTGGCCTGAAAAAGCGCAATGACATCATCGCCTCCATCCGCCAATCGATGCGCGAACACGGCAACTCACTGGCCCGCATGGCCCACGAAGAAACCGGCCTCGGTCGTTACGAGGACAAGATCCTCAAGAACCAGCTCGTCACCGAGAAAACGCCCGGCACGGAAGATCTGCTTTCACACACGGTCACCGGTGACGACGGCTTGACCCTCACCGAGCCCGCGCCTTTCGGCGTCATCGGCGCGATCACGCCGACGACCAACCCGACCTCGACGATCATCAACAACACCATTGCCATGGTCTCTGCGGGCAATGCGGTCGTGTTCAATGTTCACCCGAACGCAAAGCGCGTTTCCTGCCACAACGTTGCGCTCATCAACAAGGCCATCGTCGCCGCCGGCGGCCCGCGCAATCTCATCACCTGCGTCATCAATCCGACGGTCGAAAGCGCGCAGGCGTTGATGAAACATTCCGGCGTCCGTCTCGTCGTCGTCACGGGCGGCGGCGGCGTGGTCCACGTCGCCATGGCCAGCGGCAAACGCGCCATCTGCGCCGGCCCGGGCAATCCGCCTGTCGTCGTGGATGAAACCGCCGACATCGACAAGGCGGCGCGCGACGTCGTTTTTGGCGCGTCGTTCGACAACAACATCATCTGCGCCGACGAAAAGGAATGTCTCGTCGTTTCCAGCGTGGCCGACAAACTCATCAAGGCGATGACCTACAACGGCGCGTACTTGATCACCAAAGAGCAGTTGGCTGCCGTCGAGAAGGTCGTTTTCACGAAGACCCACGGCCCGCGCCAGGAAGCCGAGATCGACCGCTCGTTGATCGGCAAGAACGCCAGCGCGATTCTGCAAAAGGCGGGCATCCGCTGCGACGACAGCATCCGCCTCGGCATCTGCGAAGTGGACCACGATCATCCCCTGCTCTGGACCGAGCAGATGATGCCGATTTTCCCGGTCACGCGGGTGCGCGACGCCGACGAAGGAATCGATTTCGCGATGCAATTGGAGCATCCGCGCCGGCATACGTTCGTCATGCACTCGGATAACCTCTCAAACCTCAGCCGCATGGCGCGCGAATGCAACGCCAGCGTTTTCGTCAAGAATGGCCCGTCACTGGCAGGCCTCGGCTTCAAGGGCGAAGGCCCCACGTCGTTCACCATTGCCAGCCCCACGGGCGAAGGGATGACGACGCCGAAGAGTTTCTCGCGCTGGCGCCGTTGCACGCTGGTTGGCGCTTTTCGAATCGTGTGAACAAATACCCCGCCATCGCGGTCATTGAGTTCAGCAGCATCGCCGACGGCATCTACACCACCGACGCGATTCTGAAGAAGGCATCCATTGCCATGATCAAAGGCGGCACGGTCAGCCGCGGGCGCTACCTCACGATTTTCGGCGGGACGACAGGCAGTGTCAGCGAATCACTTACCGAAGCCCTGACCGTCGGCGCGGGCAGCGTGCTCGATCATGCGTTCCTGCCCGACGTGCATCCGAAAATTCACGATGCCGTGCTCGGCAAACGGACGGAGTGCGGGCAAAACACCGTGGCCATCCTCGAGACCGATACGATTGCCGCCAATGTCCGCGCCGCCGAAGTCGCCGTCAAAGGCACGGAAGTAGATCTCGTCGAACTGCGCCTAGCCGAGTATGAAATGTCGGGCAAGGCCATCAGCGTCTACGCCGGTGACTTGCACGAGGTCCAGGCCGCCATGAATCTCGCCAATGATTTCCTGCGCGGTCGCCAGGCGTTCACGCATCACCGCATCATCGCGCGTCCGCACGAGGTTCTCACCCGGCAACTCGATCAGACCACGAGTTATACAGACGCGAAACTGCACGAACTCGAAGGCGAGGAGGCGTCGTAGTGTTGCTCGGAAAGGTCATCGGCACCCTGACGCCCTGCGTCGTGTACAAGGGACTCGAAGGCGTCCCGATGCTCTGGGTGCAGCCACTCGACAAACAGGGCAACGCCAAGGGCGAACCCCTCGTGGTGTGCGATGGCACCCGCATGGCCGGCCCGGATGAGCTGGTCTATTACGAAGGCGGACGCGAAGCCGCGCTGCTGCTCGAGCCTTGGTTTGTGCCCGTCGATCACGCCATTGTCGGCATCGTCGATCAACTGCATCACGAACCATGATTCTCGGCACCGTCAGGGGTAACATCGTCTCGACGATCAATCATCCGTTCTACACCGGCAAGAAACTGCTCATCGTCGAGAAAGAGGATTTTGCCGGCAAACCCCGCGGCTACCTTATCGCCATCGATGGCGGCGTGGGCGCCGGCGTCGGCGAACGCGTGCTGGTCATCGACGAAGGCAATTCCGCCCGCCAAGTCGTCAAAAACGACAAGGCCCCGCTCCGCTCGATCATCATTGGCATAGTTGACCGCGTCGACTCCGAGGCGTAACGTTCCCTGACGTTGTAGGCCGCGTCCCCCGACGCGGCGCGGGAAGGTCACAATGCGATTTGATGTAACAGTGGAATCCAGCGGCACCGGCTTCGAGGCCAGTTGCGAAAGCCCGCAGTGCACCGCCACGGGCCTCAGCCCCACCAACGCCCTCGACGCCCTCCGCGACGAAATCCGCTACCGCCTCGAACTCTGTCCCTGCACCACCGTCAACGACGACTACGTCGAACTCAACATCGTCTCCTCACTCTGACGCCGCCTGCGGCCACACCGCGTCAGGGGCGTACCACATTTGGAAGGATCCTGTTGGTTGTTGCGAATTCGGGTCCCCGCCATTGTCGACCCCATTCTCGCCCACCGAGTAAAGTGTAAAGGTTCTGTCGGCATTTAACCTGTAGCGCAATGGTTTGCCATCCATCCAATCATGCGGCAACTCAGGCAGGAATTCCGGCACCAAAACCGATAGACTTGCGGGAAACGATCCGGTGCGCAGGTGAAAGCGTTTTAGGGCAATAGCAGCGACCGTCATCTCTTGTTGCGTCTCATACTGGATGGTCCGCTGCATCTCAAGGTCGCAATCATAACCTGTGTCGTCCACTAAGCGCCGCCAGCGATCATAGAACATCCACCGCAAGAAACCGTAAACTGTCCACCGCCACTTTGGTCGCTCTGGCCACACAGCCCACGACTTTTGCTTGGCCACATTTCGGGCGTCGTCCAAGCTCTTCGACCATAGGCGCAATGTACGGAGTTGGCTCTGTTCAAACCATGCTGCTCGCCATATGAGCCAGTGTGCCGTCAACAGCGA
>JBEKYJ010000034.1:0-25038 GCA_049511095.1 Verrucomicrobiia bacterium | reverse complement strand
CCTCTCCAGCCCGTTTGTTGTCTAGTGATTTTCCGGGCGGGACTGACCGAACCTTGACGCTTTCAGGATGCCCCCGCCATCAATTGTGAATTCGTCTTTACTCATATCCGCAGCGTAGGACGCAGGGTGCGAGCGGGTCAATCCGCCCCCCATTCCCGCCCCAGAAAACTATCACCCCGGCACTCACCCGACATCAATAAAATGGCAGTGTAGTTTCTGGTCTCATGCCCCACTGGCGTTGTCCTTCGACAAGTACGTCGGGGAGCTAAGCCACTTCACCGCACTGTCTTCATCTTCAAAAAACCGCAGCTGGACGAACTGGAAGTTGACGTTGTCAGTGGCTAGTTTGGCCAGTGCAAGTTGAATCCGGCTGGACGATAGAACCGCCCATTTTACGCCCTTCCGACGTCTCTGCCATTGTTCGAGAAGCGTCTTGAGCAAATCGTCAAACAGCGTCGTTTGCAGCGTAGCACCCTCGCTAATGCGGAAGAGAGTGTTGAACGTTGCGTCGAATTTGGGATCGGCGGTGAGGTTGGAGAAGTGCTGCAACAGGTCGGCGGGTCTGTTCGCTCCACTCATCCGAACCCGTATCAAGCGTTGGGCTGCATCAATCGTATATTCGATCATGCCTCCTCCGGCGGCAGACTTTCGCTTGCGGAAGTCTACCGCCTGAAGACGCCGGAGCAAATGAGAATCCGGCAGGCAGTCGATTCGGGTGCCGCCGCCCGCCAAGTCCCGCCGCCTGATCCCCGCCCAGAACCCGCCCCCCATTCCCGTCATTGCTCAAAAGGTTCTTCATGCCGGAAGCAATGCTTTTCAGGCTCGACTACAGGGCGGGAAAGGGGTAGGAGAAACAGGAGAAGCGTTGTGCGTCTTTGACGTCCCGTGGTCGCAGGTCACCTCAGACTTGCATGGCTTCAGAAAGGAAAACACATGAACAATGTGAGATACATTGATCGCACCTGCACCCTAGCCATCGTCGCTGCTGTCTGTTGCTTCACCTTCAGCGGCTGTCTATATGAAGTTCCCATCACCGCCAAGCCCACCCGCAAGATTGATGAAAGACTTCTCGGCGACTGGACTTCCAAGGATGGGCAACACAAGATGAAGGTCGTTAAGTTGGACGACTCCAATTACATTGTCTGCAAACGGGACAAAGACGGAGGCGTGTTTTCTAGTGGGGATCTGTTTCGCGTCTATCATTCGGACGTGGCCAAAACGGCCTTTGTGAGCGTGCAGATTCTTGACAAGCCAAAACCCAGTTACGCTTACTGGAACTGGAAGTTGTCTGAAGACGGCACATTACATCTGCGGTGTGTAAACGACAAAGTCGTGCCGGATGAGACGAAGGATTCGGCAAGCGTTCGGAAGCTCCTAGAAGGAAATCTGCAAAATCCAAACCTGTTCGGGGAGGACAATCAGTTCACTAAAGACAAGTAGTCGGCCATCTAAAGGCGGGATGATCCGCCCCGCCCATTCCCGCCCGCATCCCGCTGCCTAACAGGGGCTTACCTGTCAACTCTCTGCTCGGCGTTTGAGTCCATCGCGCCAAGCAATCGCTTCGAGTTCGACCCGCACTGCGTCTGCGACGGGAATCACGGGTCGCGCCTCGAATACAAAAGCAGGGAAGGTCGAGCATATCTTGTGAACGGTCGTCGGGTCATCGCAGTCCACCAACATATGCCCACCCCACTCGCCCACTCGCACTACGAACAACTCGATCTTGAAATTGGCGGGCGCCTTCCATTGAGTGAAAACCTCCAGTATCCGCTTCTGGGCATTCTCATACTCCGTAGGCGATCCTTGCGGACGTTCGAACCAGCTGATCATATATTTCATCGGTATTCTCCTTTATTGAGTTGATGTCATCAGAACGGTAATCGTTTCAGCACGATTTTGCAGCCTATCCTAAGCCGATCCGGACGGCGGCAAAGAACGTCCTGCTGTTTTACAGCGGGTTTCTGGCGGCTGACGCTTGCCCTGCCTCGGCGGCGTCGGTTTCCAACTGCTTCTTAGGCAGAACTTCAACCCTCGTCGAGAGACCATATTCTTCTAGAACAAAATCCAACCGTTGTCGCCAAGCCGCCTGCTCCGCACTCAAGACAATCACATCCGGCTGGATTGTCTTGAGGCTCTCCCAGTTCTCCCGGATGTCTTCCTGATAGACCTTGGGCTTGAACGGGAGTTGACGTACCGCCCCCATTCGCATTTTCAGTGACCAAACCGGTGGCTTGCCTTTGTACTTGGTGACGAATGCGTCCTCCACGACAAGCACGCTCAGTTCATCCCCGAACTGGCGGGCTCGCTCCAGAAAAGCGACATGACCAGCGTTTAGCCTGTCAAATGTCCCGAAAACAAGAACTTTGCCCATATGTTTCTATCCCTTTCGCTTGCTGACCATTGTTCTCGCTCCAAGCCGCTCAACGGTCGGTGCGGATGGTTTGGCAACAACAGGGCAAGCCTCGCTAATTTGACTCAGCCCCCGAGACGTGGTCAACATTACACAACAAATCTGAGCTTTCAAAAAGCGACTCACTTTTTCCTGACCCCTCTGCCGGAATCGCCCCCCGCCAGTTCTCGCCCTCCAATTCCCTTCTCAGCCCCATTCCCGTCCCCCAAAAATTATCACCCCGGCACTCACCCGACAGGGGCAAAATGCCCCATTTCGGGTGAGTGTCAAAATTGAAGATGGGAAAGTTCCGGGGCACAGCAAACCAACACAACCCGCCAATTACCAGCCGCCTGTGCTGATTGCAGAGCAAGAAAAAGTTGGAGCGGGTGATGGGAATCGAACCCACGTCGTCGGCTTGGGAAGCCGATGCATTACCATTATGCTACACCCGCTTGCGCTACGGGTCATTCTCGCCGTTTCATCGCGCAAATCAAGCCAAAGTTGGTAAACGGGGCGGGGCTTGCTATGGTAGCCGACAGCGACAGAGCCATGCACATTCCCTACTATCAAGTGGACGCATTTACCTCACGCACCTTCGCCGGCAATCCCGCCGGGGTTTGCGTTTTGGAGAACTGGCTGCCGGACAATATTCTTCAGTGCATTGCCGCGGAAAACAATCTTGCGGAGACGGCATTCTTCACACGGGAGGACGATCACTATCATCTGCGCTGGTTCACTCCGGTCCTGGAAGTGGACCTGTGCGGTCACGCCACCTTGGCCACGGCTTTCGTCCTGTATTCCGAGTTGGGCTGCCCCCCTGACCAGGCTCTTCGGTTTCACACCCGGAGCGGCTGGCTGGCGGCGATGCGGCTCGGGAACATCATCGAGCTTGATTTCCCGGCACGACCGCCCGTGCCGTGTCCTGCACCCGAAGAACTGCTGCGCGGATTGGGATCCAAGCCGCGTGAGGTGCTAAAGGCGCGCGATTTCGTGGCGGTTTATGATTCCCAGGCACAAGTAGCAGCCCTGACACCGAACATGACGTTGCTGGCGCAATTGGACTGCTTGGGAGTTGTTGCCACGGCGCGTGGTGAGGATGCGGACTTTGTTTCACGCTTCTTCGCCCCGCGCGCGGGTGTTCCGGAAGACCCTGTGACAGGCTCGTCACATTCGTCACTCATACCGTTCTGGGCTGGACGACTGGGCAAGACGGATTTGCTCGCCAGGCAGATTTCAAAACGCGGCGGCGAGTTGCATTGTCGTCACGCAGGCGAGCGCGTTGCCATCGGAGGGCGTGCTGTCGTTTACTGCAGAGGGGAACTTGAGATAGCCGACCAGATACGAAGTTGAACCAGGCAAAGTTGGTAAAGCGCGCGGTGTTTGATATGTTACCAGCGTATGGCACCGCCGATGGAAACGGGGCAACCCGGCACGATTCTCATCGAGAAAATCGAGGCGAAGGACCAACTCTCAACGCCGTGGAACGTCATCGTCCACAATGACCCGATCAATCTCATGAGCTACGTCGCGATGGTCTTCATGCGCGTGTTCGGTTATCCGCGCGCCAAGGCCGAGACGTTGATGCTCGAGGTCCACAACCGCGGCCGCTCCCTCGTCTGGTCGGGCGGCCACGAGCAGGCTGAGCATTACGTCCACCAGCTCCACAGCTTCCAACTCCTTGCCACCATGGAGAAATCCGACGCATGACCCGTCTCCGTGTCCAGCCGTTCGACGAGAAACGCATCCGCATCAGCGGCATCCCGCCCGTACTGGCTTTCATGCTCCGTGAACTTCCCGAAATCCTCGAGCTTCGCGATTCCCCCGACGCGCAAACCCGGCTTTTCCCAAATCCAACCGCCGAGGACGAGAAAGCCAACGACGAATGGCGTGAGGTGACCGGTCCGGAATTGCGCCACCTGTTCGTCTCCGCCGGCGAAACCGTCGCGCGCGACCTGACCGCGTTGACCGCCGATGAAGCCGCCCCCCAAGAACATCAGGTCACATTTCCCGTCGAGCACGTGAACGCCTGGATGAGCGCCCTCAATCAAGCCCGCCTGATTCTCGCCGCCGTCCATGAGATCGGTGACAAGGACATGAATCGAACGGACTTCGATCCCACGAGTTCCAGGGACGTCGCGGCCCTGCGCATTCATCTGCTCGGTTACCTCCTGCACCTTTTCGTCGAACTGGACAATGCAGACGAACCTGAAAACCCTGTTTGAAGGCCAGACCATCAAACTGGTGAATCAATCCGGCGTCCGCCGGGACGCGATCAATCCACCTCGAAGCGGCTCATCGACTTGAACACATCGTAGCGCTCTTTGATCTCGGGTTGGGTCAGCGTCTGGAGACGGGTGAGGCTGAAATCTTCCACGCAGTACGAGGCAATGACACTGCCGTAAACGACCGCCTTGCGCAGCGAGTCGTGGTCGACGCGATCCGCGCGCGCCAGATAGCCCGCAAACGCGCCCGCAAAGCAATCTCCCGCGCCCGTCGGGTCGTGAATGTCTTCGAGCGGGTACGCCGGCGCGCTGAAAAACAAGTCCTTGCCGAACAGCAGGCAGCCGTGTTCGCCCTTCTTGATGACGACGCATTTCGGGCCCTGCTTGAGGATTTGTCGGCCCGCCTTGATGAGGCTGGTCTGCTGGGTGAATTCCCGCGCCTCGCTTTCGTTGAGCACGACACAATCGATCTTGCGCAGCAACTCGGTCAGCGCATCGCGCTGGGTCTCGATCCACAAGTCCATCGTGTCGGCCACGATGAACTTCGGGCCGGCGACCTGCGCCAGCACGTGCATTTGCAGTTGTGGCGAGATGTTCGCCAAAAACACGTACGGCGTGCGCTGGTAACTGTCGGGTAATGTGGGCTGGAACGTCTCAAACACGTTCAGGCAAACCGACAGCGTCCGCCGCTTGTTGAGGTCCCATTCGTATTCGCCGCTCCAGCGGAACGTCTTCCCGTCGGCAATCTGCAGGCCGTCAAGATTGATCCCCTGTTTCCGGTACAGCTCGATGTATTTCTTCGGGAAATCGGTGCCGACGATCCCCACCATGTTGACGGGCGCGAAAAAACTCGCCGCCACCGCGGCGTAACTGGCCGAGCCGCCCAACAAATCGTGATGTTCCTCGACCGGCGTCTTGACGCTATCGAGCGCCACCGAACCTGTGATCAAAACGCTCATTTCACACTCCCCAATTGTCTCTTGAACGCCGTGGCCGCTTCCGTCACGTCAGGCGCTTTCAACAGCGCCGAAACGACGGCCACTCTCGTCGCGCCGGCTTGCAGGACCGGGCGGATGTTCTCCAACGTGATACCGCCAATCGCAAAAAACGGGGTTCTCACGAGCCCAGCGACCTCCCGCACCAACCCGACGCCGACCGGCTTCGCGCCGGGCTTGGTGGCCGTCGCAAACACGGGGCCGACGCCGATATAGTCAACTCCGTCACGCTCGGCCGCCAGCGCCTGTTCGAGCGAGTGCGTGCTGAGGCCGACGATCCGCATGTTCGCCAGCCGGTCGGTGCGTTCCTCGCTCCCGCCTAGGTGGGACCAATCCTCCTGCCCGAGATGCACGCCGTCCGCGTCCGTCTCAAACGCCGCATCGATGTCGTCGTTGAGTATCACGGGCACCCGGTATGGGAACGCCGCCTCGACAACCTTCAGCCCGATCCCGACGCGCTCGGCATGCGACCCCTGCTTCGCCCGCACCTGCAGGATGTCCACGCCGCCCGCGATCAACTGGCGCGCCACGTCACCGGGATCACGGCCCGCGAGGTATGCCGTGTCGATGAACCCGTAAAGCCGGCAGCTTGCGATACGAGTGGTTGACATCAACCAAAAAAGACCTTGGCGACTTCGTACAGTTCCCTCGGCACGCAACGGTTGCGCACGCGCAGCTTCGTCTTGCCCGTCTTTGGGTCGGCGACCTCACTGATGATCGAGTCGATGGGAATGCCGATAATCTCCGGACCGCGCAGCGCCACCATGTGGCCAAATTTGCCGTCCATTGCCAGTTCGACCGCCTTCACGCCATAGCGCGTGGCGAGCACGCGGTCATAGGCGCTGGGTGTGCCACCCCGCTGGATGTAGCCGAGCACCACCGCGCGGGATTCGACGCCGGTGATCTTCTCAATCTCCCGGCAAAGCGTCTCCCCGATCCCGCCCAACCGCACGTGGCCGAACGAGTCGAGTTCCTTGGTCGAGGTGATTTCCACGCCCTCCAGCTTGAAACCCTCGGCAACGGCAACGATGGAAAAACTCTTTCCGCCCGCCTGGCGCTGTTTGATGATCTTGCAGATGTCGGCCAGCGACATGGGGAATTCAGGTAGCAACACCAAATCCGCGCCACCGGCCATACCGGCTTCGAGCGCGATCCAGCCGGCTTGCCGGCCCATCAACTCCACCACCAACACGCGACTATGCGACTCCGCGGTGCTGTGAAGACGGTCAATCGCCTCGGTGGCGATATTGATCGCCGTGTCGAACCCGAACGTCTGATCGGTGCCGTCGATGTCGTTGTCGATGGTCTTCGGCACGCCGATGACCGGCGTGCCGCGTTTGTGGAGGCGCGATGCCACGCTGAGCGTGTCGTCACCGCCGATGGCCACGAGCGCGGCGAGATCGATGCTCTTGAGGTGTTTGACCAGCGTATCGAGTTGCTCGTCGGTCGGGTTGGTGCGTGAGGTGCCCAGGATCGTGCCGCCCATGTGCAGAATTCCGGACACGCGCTCGCGGGTGAGCGGGAAATAGTCGCCCTTCAACACACCCGCCCAACCATTGCGGAAACCGAATACCTCGTACCCTTCGAGCAGCGCCTTGCGCGTCACCGCCCGAATCACGGCGTTTAATCCGGGGCAGTCACCGCCGCCGGTTAACATCGCGATCTTTTTCATGTTGTCCCGGTCAAACTCCTTTGATTATTCCCGAACGCCCGCCCGCGCGGGAGTTGATTCCTCGGGCTTCGGCGGCACCAATGGCTGACTGGCGGCCAGGAGCCGTTCCACGAAGTTCGTCGAGTACCGACCGCGGCGGAAATTCGGGTCCTTCAACATCAATTTATGCAACGGGATCGTCGTCTTGATCCCCCGGATAATAAACTCGTCCAGGGCGCGGGCCATGCGGTCCAGCGCCGCGCGACGGTCGCGACCATAGCAGATGAGCTTGGCAATCATCGAGTCATAATGCGGGGGAATGACGTAGCCCGCGTACACATGCGTGTCCACGCGCACGCCGTGACCGCCGGGAACGTGCAGGAACTCGATGCGGCCGGGGCTGGACTGAAAGTTGTTGAACGGGTCCTCGGCGTTGATCCGGCACTCGACGGCGCACTTTTGAAACTGAATGTCCTTCTGGTCATAACCGAGTTCTTCGCCGGCGGCGACGCGAATCTGCTCCTTCACAATGTCGATCCCCGTGACCTCCTCCGTGACGGGATGTTCGACCTGGATGCGGGTGTTCATCTCGATGAAATAGAAGTCGCCGGTGGCGTCGAGCAGAAACTCGATGGTGCCGGCATTGACATAGCCGACCGCCTCCGCGGCTTTGACCGCCGCCTTGCCCATCTTCTTGCGCAGATCGCCCGTGAGTGCCGGCGAGGGCGATTCTTCGAGAAGTTTCTGATGGCGGCGCTGCAAACTGCAGTCGCGCTCACCGAGGTGGATCGTCTTGCCCTTGCGGTCCGCCAGAACCTGAAATTCGATGTGACGCGGGTTTTCGAGATACTTCTCGATGTACACGGCGGGGTTGGAGAAGGCGCGCTCGGCTTCCGTGCGGGCGGTGTGGTACCCCTTCACGAGACTCGGGTCGTTGTGCGCCACCCGCATGCCGCATCCGCCGCCGCCCCCCGCCGCTTTCACGATGACGGGATAGCCGATCTTGCGGGCAATCTTCAACGCGTCCTGCTCGTTTTCCACCGGGCCGTCGCTGCCGGGCACGATGGCCACACCGGCCTTGCGCATCGTCTCACGGGCCGCGACCTTGTCACCCATGGCGCGAATGGCCGCGCTGGGCGGACCGATGAACTTGATATTGCAGTTCTCGCAGACCTCGGCGAAGTGGGCGTTTTCAGAGAGAAACCCGTAGCCTGGGTGGATGGCCTCAACGTCGCCAACCTCGGCGGCGCTGATGACCCGGTCGATTTTGAGATAGCTTTCCTTGCTGGGAGCGTCCCCGATGCAAATCGCCTCGTCGGCCAATTGCACGTGCAACGAGTCCGCATCCGCCTTCGAGTAGACCGCCAGCGTGCGGATGCTCAGTTCCTTGCAGGCGCGGATGATGCGCACGGCAATCTCGCCGCGGTTGGCTATCAGGATTTTGTCGAACATGGCGACGGTAACTTTACGCTGAAACGGCACGGCGGCGGCGCGCTATTTGACGCGCACCGCAAATAGTTTCTGGCCAAATTCCACGGGTTTGGCGTTTTCCGCCATGATTTCGGTGATCACGCCTTTCACTTCCGCCTTGATCTCATTCATCACCTTCATCGCTTCGATAATGCACACGACCGTCTCGACATCAACCTCCTGGCCGACCTCGACGTAGGGTGGCGCGTCGGGCGAGGCTGCACGGTAAAAAGTTCCCACCATGGGTGACTCAATGTGCTTGGCGTTGGCGACGACCGCAGGCGCAGGTGTGGCGGAAGCCGCCGCCGGGGCTTGGGTCGACACAGGGGCGGCCGCAAGCTGGGTTGGGACCGCGGGGGGGAGGGTCACGGTCGGCTGGAATCCCTCGGGGCCGCGTTTGATGCGGATTTTCAACCCATCCTGTTCCATGGAGAACTCGGAAAGGTCGTTGTCCTTCATCATGGCGATGATTGCCTTGATTTGCTCCAGTTCCATTGGTTTCGTCCTCTTTGAAGTTAAAAGGGGCGTCGTTTTATCCACTCGCCATCAGTCTGTCAAACCTGAGCCATGACACAAGCTTTGGTTTGCCTTCGCCAAGGTGCATCTAGTTAGTTGGAGGATCCGGTTCCTTGGCGGGCTGGGACTCTAGCAAAGCCCCGGGGGATTGTCTAACGGTTTCCTTGGCAGCGGCCAGCGCTTGGCCGTAGCGCGTGTTCGTGGGGTTTAAGGCGACTGCCTTGCTGAGGAACTGAAGTACTTCCGTATCAACTACGTGCGCGGCCATTTTCGTCTCCGCCAACCGCCACCAACATGAGGCCCGATAGGGGTCATCCTGAACGGCGCGACGGTAGGCCGCCATAGCCTCGTCGGTCTTGCCGGTTCGCCGGGCGATGGCGCCAACGGTCGACTGGAAGCGTGGGTTCCTAGGTGTCAACTCGGCCGCCTGCCTGGCTTCGTCGAGGGCGGCCAGCGGATTGGCCTCCTCCAATTGGAGAGCTCGGCCGTGAACCAACGCGGCGGCCAGCGATCGACTCTCGGTCCACAACACCGCCACCACTACGACCGCGCACACACCGCCGACCAACCAGTTCGCCCGCCGCCGGGGTGTCACCGAATCGGTCTCCGGCAATTCCTTCAACCCCTGCACCATGCCGAGCAAAACGAACGCCGGCAACGCCACCCCGGGCACGTACAGATCGAAATCCACCAGCCCATGCACTGTCCAGCCCACCAAGGCCCCGCACAGGGCCGCCGCCGCAACATCGCCCGCCCGCTGCCGCGCCAGCCGAAACGCGTCCCGCACCGCGACCAACCACAACCCGGCAAACGCCGCAAACGCGAGCACGCCGGAGTCCGACCACATTTGCAGAAAATTGTTGTGTACCGCCTGGGCCTCTTCTGTCAACGCCGTCTTGTATTTCGGGTAAATCGAACCAAACGTGCCCGGCCCCGTGCCCACCCACGGATGATCCTTGATGATGGCGACGGCCCCGCGCCAGTAATCCGTTCGCGCCTCCAGGCTGCTCGTGCCGAAATGAAGAAGCCCACTGCTTCGCCCGACCATGAGCAACGCGACCAAGGCCACGACCAGGCCGACAATCGCGATGGCCGTCCTCCGGCCGCCCCTCGGCGCCAGGCACCAGAGAACTGTCAACACCATGGCCGCGAAAGCCGCCAAGCCGCCCCGCGAGCCGGTCAGCAGGAGACAAAACACCATCTCGCCGCCGGCAAACCCCACCGCCATCCATTTCACGCGCGCATCCCAACCACGCGCGCGCACCCAAATCCACGCCAGCGTTGGCGCAAACGCCACGGTGAGGAACCCCGCCAGCGCATTGGGATAGACGAACGAACCAAACACGCGGTTGCTGGTCATGCGCAACAGGAAGTCTTTCGACGCTTTGGCGGCATCGCCGTGCGCCACCGCGTATGCGCGCGTCTCCTCCAGGCCGCCGAAATACTGCTGCATCGCCAGCAGGCATACGAACAGCGTGGCCAGCGCCAGCCCTCCGAAAACGCGCAGGGTCGCCGCCCCGTCGCGCCCGTACCATGCGCCGACATAAAACAGGAGCACACCCGCCGCCAACAACATCAGCGTATCCATCGTGGTTTGTGGACAAATCGTCCCCGGCACCGCCAGCGCCTGCGCCAGCAGAAAAAGCAGCGGCAGGACGAACAGCAAATCCACGCACGCCCGCATTCGCCCGCGGTCCAGCACGAGCCAGAGGAAGCTCGCGAAGATCAGGAGGACAATGATCTCATTCGGCCATGAAGAATAGATCCATTCGGGACCGTTGCCGGGCGGCGTGACCCCGGCCTGGATCATCACCGGCGTGCCAAATTTCAGCGGCGCCAGAAACGCCGCCGCCGCCAGACCAAAGACAAACCAATTCTTAAGCCGCTTCATTCAGTTGACCGCAAGCTTCCGCGTCAGCATCCCAGCTTCAGCAGCCCCACCTCGAACGCGAGCGTCTCCGAAATGTTGCGGGAAAGCGAGTCGCGGATTTGCTCGATGGCATCGAGGTTATGGCACGCCTGCGGGCAGGTCAATCCTGCCGCGATCCGCCGCGCCGCGCTCGCCTGGTCGGGGTGCGTCAACAGCTTGTCGTCCGCGCCCTCGGCGCACAGCAGCACGTCGCCGAACCAACTGTACATCTCCTCCAACACCTGCTCCCGGGTGGCCCGATACTCGCCCTCGATCCGCGCCTCCAGTTGTTCCTCAAGGCGCTCCCGCACCTTTGGTTCCAGTTCCTCGTGGCGCTCCAGGTTCATCTCCGCTTCGATCCGGGCGCGCGTCTCGTTGCGGACCTCCTGCAACAACGCGGTCAATTCCCCGAGCAATTGGTAGCCCTGGGCCACCTTCCCCTCGCCCGTCCCGGTGAACCGGGCCAGCACCGGCAACAGTTTCATGCCGTAGGGCGACCGGGCGACGGTGGCGATCGGGCCGAACGAAATCCGCAGGCAACGCGACAGGATGGTGGGCAACAAGCGTTGCGGATCCGCCGTCAGCAGGATGATCACCGTCTGCGCGGGCGGTTCCTCCAGCGTCTTGAGAAACGCGTTGCTCGCCTCCTCCCCCATGCAGTCGGCGTCCACAATAATCCCCACCTTCACTCCGCCCATGGAAGAGCGCAGGTTCACCGACTTCATGAAGTCCCGCATCTGCTCGACTTGAATCCGCCGACTCTTCGACTCAGGCCGCACCCAGTACACATCCGGGTGCGCCTCCGCGTCGACGCGTCGGCACGAATCGCATCGGTCGCAGCTATCGTGGTCTTCTTCCAGGCAATTCAGCGCCTTCGCCAGCGTCCGGGCCACGGCTTCCTTGCCGCTGCCGCGCGGCCCCGCAAACAGATAGGCGTGCGCCAGCCGGCCGCGCTGCCGGCTGCGATGCAGTTGCCCGGCCACGGCTTGTTGCTCCTTGAAATCGCTAAAGGACACTCTTCACCAACTCCCAAATCTGCTTCTCGATCGCATCGATCGCCTGGCTTCCGTCGATCATTTTCACGCGGCGCGCCTCGCGCCTGGACAGGTCCAGATACCCCTGCCGCACGCGATCATGAAACTCCAGCGACTGGCTCTCCATCCGGTCAAAAAGCTCGCGGCCACGCGCGCGCTCCAACCCGATCCGCGGATCGAGGTCGATGACCAACGTGAGGTCGGGCAGGTTCGCGCCGACGGCGAAGTTGTTGATGGCCGCCACGGCGTGCGGGTTGATCTTGCGTCCCACCCCTTGGTACACCGTGGTCGAGTCGAAGAATCGGTCGCAGATGACGACGCGCCCATCGTTCAAGGCGGGCTGGACGACTTCGCGGACGAGCTGCGCCCGACTGGCGCAAAACAGCAGCAGTTCGGTCTCGGGAACCATTCCGGCAGACTGCTTGCTGTATTGAAGGATGTGACGAATTTGTTCGCCCACTTCTGTGCCGCCGGGCTCACGCGCCACCAGCACGCGATTACCCTCCTGCCGCAAGCGGGTTACCAAACGCTCGATGTGGGTGGACTTTCCGCTGCCTTCCCCACCCTCAAAAGTGATGAATTTACCCTTTTTAGCCATTTTTTGAGAAATTTTCCGTGATGATAGAGCCGGGTTCGATGCGGGTCAAGATTTGGCACCGAGACTGCTCATTTTGATGGTGGATACACCAGGTATTGTATCAGGCAGGGGAACTAAGAGAGAGGAAGGATTTCGGAATGCCACTAACAGCCGACAGCATCGGACAAACAGACGCGGTCAACCCCGCTTGCAGCGCCGCCGTCCGGCGAATCGCCGCCGAGGGTACCCGCATCCGCGCCCTGGCCATCGACGACAACGAGGAATTCCGTACCCTCATCACCGAACTGTTGGAGCCGTATGGCGTCGACGTCATCGCGGTTGCCAATCCGGTCAAGGCCCTCGAAAAGTTCACCCAGGAGAAGGACAGTTTCCAACTCGTGTTGCTCGATTACTACATGCCGCAACTGGACGGCGCCAAGACGTTCGAGTGGCTGAGAAAGCTCAACCCGAACGTGAAAGTCATCATCGTCTCCGGCGCCGAAGAACTGCGGTTGCGCCAGATCCTGTCCCAACACTCGATTGACGGCTACATCCGCAAGCCGTTCCGCATTCAGGAAGCCGTCCACATCATCCGTCACGTGATGTCCAAGCCCGCGACAAAACACAGCGCCAACTGAACCTCCACCACCACACCTTTCCCAGGGGCAGACCCACCAGTCTGCCCCTTTCGTTTCCCACCACAACCCGCCCGCGCAATTATCTGTCATTTGTCCGGGTCTGACCCCGGCGATTGTCCAATTTGACTGCGGACAGCTTCGCCAATGACAGCGCAAGGGCCGGTGTTTCAGTTGTTGGCATTTTGCCGTTGAGTGGCTCCAAACAATGCCTTACACTCCGCGCCAGCACGGGAGATATAGCAATGGATCGAGAGGTTTTTCGGTTAGCGAACTTAGAAGCCATTCGCCGAAAGGGAACCCGAAGATGAAATCCCATCCAATCAAACTCGTGTCTATCGCCCTGTTCAGCACGATCCTGCTGGCCATCAGCCCATGGGGAAAGGCGGACGGGATTACAGGATTGGGTGCCCGGCAGCTTACCATCGAGCTCAAGGAAATAGGCACGGACAAGCCTGTCGGTGGAGTCGTGCTAACCATCGAAGGCAGTGCCGGGAAGTTCGACAAGCAGACGACTGGGAACGATGGCCGGGCCGTCATTACCCTGCCCAAGGACGAGTTACAGTATTTGTCGGTGGAGACTTCGCTGGATGGCTGGGTGCCGATGGCGGTGTATTGGAACAAGAGTAAGGGCAGCGACCGTCCGCCGGAGAAGATCGCCATCGAGATGGAGCGAGCGACATCAATTGGCGGGCGGGTAGTCGATGATGCCGGTCAACCGGTGGCGGGGGCGACCGTGGTACTGTACGTTGGCAAAAAGTATCCGGGCTCCAAGCAGCGGGTGAATGTCAGCTTCGAGTTTGTGAAGACGGATGAGAACGGTAAGTGGTCGTGCAGTCTGGTGCCGGCCGAGTTTGACCGCATCGAAGTCGGGGTCTTTCACCATCGCTATGCCAGTGCGCAGAGCGGGTATGGATGGTATCCGATGGAGGAGTTCAAGCCGGTTTCGGCATTGCGCGATGGCACTGCCACGCTGAAGCTCGAACGGGGTGTGCTGATCGAGGGTGTGGTGCGCGGCAGCGATGGCAAGCCGATTGCCAAGGCCAAGGTGGGATACGGCAAGGATCGGGTTTGCTCCAACGTGATACCGGAACAGGAAACGGACGCCGAGGGCCGCTTTGCCTGCGGCGCCAAGCTGGGCGATACGGCGGTAATCACGGTCAAGGCGCCGGGGTATGCGCCGGAAATGAAGCAGTTCATCGTGACCCGCTCCCCAGACCCGCTGGTCTTTGATCTCCAGCCCGGGCACATGCTGACGGGGCGGGTGGTGGATGAGCAGGGCAAGCCGATTCGCGGTGTCACCATTTTCATGGACACTTGGCGCGAGGCGCGGACGCTGGATGTGCATTTGACGAGTGATGCTGACGGGCGCTTCACGTGGGTGGAAGCACCAGCGGACGCGGTTTATGCCGACATCTACAAGCCAGGATACGCCGACAATCGCCGGGTGGCGATCAGCGCCGAGGGCAAGAACCAAGTCGTCCTGCGTAGCCCAACGGTGGTGAAAGGGACAGCCGTGGATGCCAAGACCGGTAAGCCGGTTCCTGCGTTCCGCGTCGTCACCGGGATCGGCTGGGGCAATGCCAACCGGATTTCTTGGCAACGGCCGTCGGCCTCTGATGACGAGCAGTTGCAGGGGAAGGATGGGAAGTTCGAGGTAAGCTTCTCCTATCCTTATCCGCAGCAAGCCATTCGGATCGAGACTGATGGGTATCTGCCAGCCGATTCCGAGCCGTTTGCGCTGGATGGCAAGGAGAAGAATCTTTCTTTCAAGCTGGTCAAAGGCGAGGGAATCAAGGGCATTGTGCGCGGGACCGATGGCAAGCCGGTGGCTGGGGCGGAGGTCGTGATGGTCACGCCGTCGAGTGGCGTGCAGATTCAGAATGGTCGGCTGCCGGAATGTGACCTCAGAGATGTGGTGCATGTGGTCAGCCACGCAGATGGATCGTTCAGTTTCCTACCGCAGACGGAGACGTTTTTGCTGTTGGCGATCCATGACAGCGGCTATGCCAGGGTGACAGATACGGAGTTGAAGACCAATTCGCAGATCACGTTGCAGGCGTGGGCCACGGTTCAGGGCACCGCCAAAACGGGAACCAAACCGGCGGCGAACCAGGCTTTGTGGCTGGGTTACAGAGACCGCGGCGAATACGACCCAAAAAAGCCGCAAGTGTTTGCCTATCACAATGTGGAGGCTGATGAGAATGGGCAGTTCCGCTTCGAGCGCGTGATGGCGGGCGAAGCGGAGGTGGCTAAGGCCATCAAGATCAGCGACCAGACGACCAGCTATTCGTCTGGGACAAACGTACTAGTGGAACCGGGGAAAGCGGCGGATGTGACCGTTGGCGGCTATGGGCGGCCAGCGGTGGGACGGATCGAGATCCCGGCGGATCTGAAGAAAGGTTCATGGATGATCGGGCGAGCCGACCTGAGGACCAAGGTGAAGATGCCGAAGTTCGAGATTCCGGACGAAGTCGAGAAAATGACGATGGAGGAGCAAAAGGCGTGGTATGAGAAGTGGAAGCAGACGCCAGAGGGCAAAGCGATGCTGGAGGAAGAGCGCAAGGCTTTCGAGCAGATTAAGAGCTTCGCTGTGCGTGTTGAAGGGGATGGGAGTTTCCGCGCGGATGATGTGACGGCGGGCACGTACACCCTGAACATCACGCTCGCTGATCTGCCGAAGGCCAAGCAGTGCGGGCCGGGCGAGGAGATTGCCATGGCGACTCACGAATTCACCATGCCGCCGATCGCGGGCGGCGTGAGCGATGTGCCGCTTGATCTGGGAACGCTGCCGGTTGTGCGTATCAACCGGGTGAAGGTTGGCGATGTGGCGCCAACATTTGTTTTCAAGACGCTCAATGGAAAGGAAGTCAAACTGGAGGACTTCAAGGGCAAGTACATCCTGCTGGACTTCTGGGCCACCTGGTGCGGTCCCTGCCGCGCTGAGACGCCGCACCTGAAAGCTATCTACGACGCCTTTGGCAAGAGCCAACGATTTGTCATCATCGGGCTGAGCATGGATGAAGCAGTGGATGCACCCCAAAAGTATGTCCAAAACAACGGCATCAAATGGGTGCAGGGTTTCCTGGGGCAAGGGCCGGCCAACCAAGCGGTGCCGAACTTGTACGGGGTACGCGGCATTCCGTCGATTTGGCTGATTGCGCCGGACGGCAAGGTGATCGCCAAGGATTTGCGGGGGGAAGGGATTAAGACGACGGTGGCGGCGGCGATCAAACAGTAGAACGGATTGACCTCACTCGTCTAGGGGGTCTGGGGAGTCAGGAGTGAATAATTGCACGTTTCGGTCGTTGAGCGAGACGACAAACCGCGTTGGCGGCGCTGCGTCATTCTACCCGTGAAGCCACTTCCACGCTCGCGTGTACTAGGGAGGCGTGGGCTCGGGCTTCGGTGTGGAGGATTGCTTCTTCTTGGCCGCGCCTTTCGCGGACGCATTGTGGACCGCGGCGGTCGTGCCCTGCGCGGATATCTCGGATAGCCGCGCCATGGCCACCTTGGAATCCTGCTCGCGCTGCGGGATTTGGGATTGAATGCCTGCGATCTTCGCGTCCAAGGAAACCAGCGTTCCCTGCCCCTGGCTGATCTGTTGTTGGTAGGAAGCGATTTCGCCTTGCAGGCGTGAGTTCTCGGAATCCGAGACCGGTTCCCGGCCTGCTCCTTGCTGCGAACTGGCAACGACTCCCGCCGTCAGCCGTCCCGCCAAATCTCGCCGCCCACCGGAACTCGCCCCCGCGCCGCCACCGGATCCGGTTGCGAGCCGGGCTTGGGCCGCGGCCAATTTTGCCTGCGCCGCCGCGATGTTTTTCGCGACCATCTCGCGCTGCGCCTGGAGGTCGGCCAACTGCTTCTGGAGCGATTGCACGGCGTTTTGCGCCGCTTCAGCATCCGCCTGCCCCTGCCGGTGCTCAGCCCGCGGCTTTCTTTCTTCCGGGGTCATCCACAGGGAGTTGAACTTGACCTTGCCGCTCGCCGCGTTGGACGCCTCCGCCCGCCAGTCAGTAACGCGCTGGGTTACGTCCGATGCGTTACTGGAGTTCGGATACGTTGCGAGGAACTTTTCAAAGGCGGCAATTCCCGTGGCATATTGGTTCGTGGTGAGTTCCTGGTTCGGTGTAAGGGTGTATTTCCCCAACGCCGCAAAATCCACCTTCTCCTGTTTCTGTTCGACACTCTCGCGGATGACGGACTTGATGTCTGCCTTGGGCACCTCCCGCTTGGCGAGAATTGTGCCGTGGTAAAAAATCGCCTCGATTTCAATCTGCGTCTCTGTCTCGGAGAGGATTTGTCCTTCCAGCTTCTCCCCGGAATTCAGAATCAACGTGTCGGCTTTCAGGTTCGCCGAAGCGCACAGCCAGAGCAGGTTGCTACAAACACAGAATAAAAGGCGGGGAGAAATCCCGCCCCTTTTCGTATTCCAGAGTCTTCCCGGCATTGACATTCGTTGCTCCGCCGTCCGCACCAGGAGATTTGTACCAACCGCGCTTCCCCCACGGCAAGGGCTTTCGGTGGCAATCTCGCTCAGACTCCGGCCATTGGCAAGCGCCCGGGGTTAACGCCCCGCCTTGTGGCAAGTGCTCCCTGATATAAATGGGGGTGACACCATGAGCATTGTGTTTACTGCGTTCTGGCATGGGGATGGATTCCCAATCAGCTCACGGTGCCACCCCCGAGACAAGTCTACGGCAGATCGGCAATCTGTTAAGTAAAAGACCTGTAAAACTTCGCCGCGCTAGCGCGGGAGAGTCACCGTGAAGAGAGCGCCGCCATCGGGCGCATCGGAATAGGTGACACGGCCTCCGTGAGCGTCCGCCAACGCTTTCACCAACACCAAGCCGAGTCCGAGACCTGCGGGCGCATCGGCGTGGTCGCCGCGGACGAACGGACGAAAGAGCCGTCGCCGCATGTCTGCCGGGATGCCGGGACCGTGGTCGCGAACCACCAGTGTTACCGAACGCTCCGATGCGGCGAGGGTGACGTGAATCATCCGATTGCCGGTCGTGCGCGCGTACTTTTCAGCGTTGTCGATAAGGTTTTGGACGATTCCCGCGACGGCATCGCGATCAAAACGCGCTTCGGGAAGCGCGTCGGCGATGGAAAGTTCGACGCGCGCGCCTGTCGCTTCGAGCGCGGGGCGCTGACGGTCGACACACTCGCGCACGACCGCTGCCAGGTCGCCGGGCGCGGGGCGCACCTGTAGCGCGCCGCGTTCGAGACGGGTGAACCCGAGTACGTTGGAAACGACGCGGCCCAGCCGCGCGGCTTCCTCGGCCACGCGGTGGGCGTAATCCTTCGAACGCGCCGGATCCCCCAGACCCTCCGCCAGCATCTCGCTGTACATGCGGAGGCCGGTCAGCGGCGTGCGCAACTCGTGCGCGGCGGACGCGGCAAATTGCGAGCGCTGACGGGCGAGCCGCTCGGTGTGCCACACCAGCATCACCACACACAGCCCCGCCACGCTGGCCGCCCCGACGCCGGCCAGAAACAGCTCCAGAAAGTTGGTTTCAGAACGATGCACCCGGAGATGGGCGGCGCTGAATTCCTTCGCCGCGCTGACGACAATGTACCAACCGGTGTTCTCCAGACGCGCGGCGACCACGTAGGCCCCAAAGTTTGCGTTGGGCAAAAAGCGGGCGGGTAACGCGGCGTTCTTGAGAGACTCGGCAACGGCTTCATTGGAGATGACAAAACCCTGGACCAGCACGCCTTCGGGCGTGGTGACGTCGCGCAAGGCCACGAGATGTTGGCCATTGGACGTTTGCATCGAGCACCACTGGAATCCGCCAACCGCGATGGCGACGTTCTTCTGCTTGTTGTCCTTCGAGGCCATCGCCCTGCGGGCCACAACATTGCCGGACTTTAGTTCCGAGTAGATTTGGCTGGCTTGCGCATTTTGCTGGTAGGCGTCGGATTCCATCACTTCGGTGCGCTCTTTCGATGACGCTTGTTGCGGCGCGGATGGAGGTGACAATGGCTTTGACGTTGAGGACGGCCCTGAAGAACTGGCGACGAGGTTCATCTCTGGCGGCTGCCCCTTTTGCAGCAACACGACACAAGCCGAAGCCGGTGCCGCCATCTGCAAGTCCTTCTGGATGGCACGCTGTGCGGCGGTTCGACGCACGTCTTCTCCGCCCACGTCCGCGTCGGGAAGCGTCGGCAGGGTAACCCGACCGGCCGGATCAATTTGGAAATACGTGCGCACCAACGGATCGGTCGGCCCTTGCGCCAGCGGCGAGGGGACGACGGACGCGCCTTCGGACGCTCCTTTCGGGTCGTGATAGAGCGACTGATAGTGGTAGAAGGGCCGATTCGACTCCGCTTCAAGCAGCGCGTCGAGCCGCTCTTGCAGGCGCCCCGCCAGTTGGCTGGCGGTGTCAGTCGCGAATCGACGCGGGCCGGCCTCGATCTGCGCCGCGTCGCGCCGCACTTCGCGGGAACCGACGATGTACCACGCGCCGCAGGGGACCACCAGCGCCACGACAGTCAAGCCCAGCGCCAACGTCGTGCGGCTCCGCCAGAAGTTCATGGCCGGCCCCACGCGTAGCCGACTCCTTTGACGGAAAGTATGATCTTCGGGTCGGAATGGTCGCGCTCGATTTTCTGGCGGAGATTGGCAATGGTCACGTCCACGGTGCGCGTTTCCATGTTTGCATTCGCGCCCCAGACCTGTTCGAGCAACTCGCTGCGCGAAACCGCCCGCGCCTTGTGCCGATGCAGCCAGCGCAGGATGCCGACTTCGCGGGGTGTCAGCGGGATGGTTTGGGGACCACGGCGCGCCTCGCAATGGCCCAGATCCACCCGGCAGCCGTCGGCCTCGATGATTTCTGGTTCGGCGGGCGCGGACTTGGCGCGGCGGCCCAGCGCCTCGATCCGGGCCAGCAGCTCGCGCGCGCCGAACGGCTTGGTCACATAGTCGTCCGCGCCGACTTTCAAGCCGCGGACTTTGTCTTCCTCGGAGCCTTTCGCGGTCAACATGAGAATGGGCAGATCCGGGCGCGCCTTGCGGAGCCGGTGGCAGACTTCGATGCCATCGAGTTTCGGCAACATGACGTCGAGCAGGATGAGTTCGAGTTCGGGATCCAAGCCGCGTTTGGTTGCCGCAAAACCGTCGGACACCATGACCACCCTGTGTCCCGCGCCCTGGAGCAAATCCACCAGCCCGTCCCGCAACAGGGGATCATCTTCGACGACGAGAATTTTCATGGCGCTTCCGTAGTGTAATCCGTCGCGTTGGCGGGGCAATGTAAAAGGTGTGTAAAAGCGGTTAGTTCATTCGGTGTTTTGTGATAAAATCAGGCCTGCAATGAAGAAAATCATTGGCCACGCGACGCTGGAGATCGTGCAGGGCGACATCACGGCGTTACGAGTGGACGCGATTGTAAACGCGGCCAACGGATATCTGAAGCACGGCGGCGGCGTGGCCGCCGCAATCTCACGCAAAGGCGGTCCGTCCATCCAGCAGGAATCAGATGCCATCATAAAGAGACGCGGGCCGCTGGAAACGGGTGACGCCGTGATCACGAGCGGCGGCAAACTCCCGGCGCGATTCGTCATCCACACCGTGGGCCCGGTCTGGAACGAGCACAGCCCGGCGGAGGCGGATCGACTGCTGTGCAAGGCCATGCAAAACAGCCTGGCGCTCGCCGAGGAACAGAGGTTGAAATCCATCGCCTTCCCCGCCATCAGCACCGGCATTTATGGATTCCCCATCGACCGCGCGGCGCCGCTCATGTTGGCGGAAGCCGCGAATCACCTCGGCGGCCGGACGGGCTTGGAGCGCGTGTTATTCTGCCTCTACGACCAGCCGGGCTATCAGGTTTTCGAGTCGGCTTTCAGGGCCATTTGAGACGTGTGGCGAACGATGGAATCGAGCAGGCGCGGGCTGAGCCGGCGCAGCCAGATGGCCAGCCGCGAGGAAACCGTCAACACAACCTGACGTTTGTGCCGCGCGCAACCACGCAGGATGGCGCGCGCCACCTTGGCGGGATGCTGTCCCTTGAACGGACTCATGCGGGTCCTGCTCCCATGGCGGTACATGTGATCGAAAAACGGCGTGTCGGTGTAAGTCGGCAACACCGAGATGACCTCGATTCCCGTGCCGTGCAATTCGATCCGTAGCGAATCGCTCAAGGCCATCAGGGCGAACTTGCTGGCGCAGTAGGCGCTGTTGCGCGCCGCGACCACCAGGCTCAGTATGCTGCCCACATTGACGATTTGGCCCGCGCCCTGCCGCCGCATGTGCGGCAACACCGCCTGGATGCAGCGGAGCGGCCCGTGGAAATTCACTTCCATGACCGAGTGCACCTCGGCGATCGGCATGTCCGCGACCGTCGCGCGCATGCCGATGCCAGCATTGTTCACCAGGATGTCCACGCGGCCCAGTTTCGACAACGTGGTGGCGACAAGCCGCTGCGCGTCCTCGTCCTTCGTCACATCGGCGGGAACCACCAGGAATCGGTCGCGCAGGTCGGGGTGCGCGTCCGCCACCTCGCGCAAGGTCGCCTCGGTGCGGGCCGCGAGGACAACGCGGGCGCCTTCGCGGGCAAAGGCCAGCGCGGTCTCGCGACCGATGCCACTGGAGGCGCCGGTGACGATGACGACCTTGTCCTGAAAGCGAGCGCTCATAGCGAAATCGATTTCTCTTCTCGACGCAGCGCGGCTATGGTACATGGCGGATCATGGGATTGGCAATGCTTGAGCCATGAATGCTGGATCCGTCACGCCGCAGAAATCCGTCCTCGCCATCGACGATGAATCCGAGATGCTCGAGATCATCAAAGAATGCCTGGAAGGCGAAGGGTTTCAAGTCCTCACTGCGGACGGACCGAAGAAAGCACTGGAAATCTACGAAGAGCGCTGGCGGGAGATCGGGCTTGTCCTGTTGGATTACCTGATGCCGGATATGACGGGCGATTTGGTTTTTGATTGTTTCCAACGAATCAATCCGGACGTGCGCGTCATTTTGTTGACGGCCTACGAGGACCGTGTCGCCCGCACGATGTTTGAAACCGGACTGCGCGGCTACATCCAGAAGCCGTTCTACATCGAAGACCTCGTGCAACGCGTCCGCGAGGAACTGAGCCAGGGTTGATCCTGTCGGCGCGAGATCACAAAACCACTGGAAAGGGCGCGGCAAAGAGATTAGATTGCGCCATGAGCGAACGATCCGAAGAATTGGTGCTGGTGCATCACGTGCGCGACGAATGGGAAGGCAACATCGTCGTCGGCTACCTGCGCGAGAACGGGGTCGAAGCGACGTTGCAAAGCCCGCCGTCCGTGCCCCCTTTGGATCTCGTGGAGAACCTCACCGGCACCGGCAAGATCAACGGCATCTTCGTGCTCGAACACGAAGCGGAACACGCGCGCGGCCTCCTGAAGGAGTTTCTGCAGGCAGGCGGACACGCCGAGGGCTCCGATGAAGCTGACGTGCAACATTGACCAGCGCGGACGCAAGGCGCGCCTGGTGGGCGGCATCGTTGTCGGTTTGTGCGGCGTCGCCCTCATTATCACGGGCGCGCTCATCAACTCGCCGGGAATGCTGATCGTCGGCATTTTTCTCTGCGTCACCGGTTCGTTCATGATCTTCGAAGGCGCCCGTGGCTGGTGCGCCCTGCGCGCCCTCGGCATCAAAACACCGATGTGAGGGAACGCCGCCGGTAGTAGGCAGAGACTGGTTTCCAGGTCCACCTTTGGTTACCACCCAAGCAATTCCTTGGGGCTGGCTGGGTTGCGGCGGGAATCGCAAAAACACTGGAAATTGCGCGCGAAAGCGACTACACTATCGCCATGGGCGAACGCGAACCTTACCGGGAAGCTTCACAACCACACTGACGGGCAATGAAATGGTGGGCTAAGTACGTTACGAAGTGGTGGGTAAAATACGTTACGGCAATACAGAATTGGCCGCTACAACACGCTACGGCATTACTTCTTTTCACGGGGTTCCTCGCTCTCGTGGTGATCCTGATTCTCACACTGGGGTGGCAGTTCATTGCTTATCTCCGAGTGGTCCGCAATCGTGCCAATCGTTCCATCGGCTACCACGACTTCCTGGCGATTCGGGCCGCGGTGTTGACCCATGCAGTTCCCGCGCGGATTGGTGACCTGAAGTTGATGTCGATGCGGGTCAGGGACGCCGGAAAAGTCGAGGTCTGGACCGGGGAAACTCGCAAGCCTCAGGATGCGCGCGGAAGGGTATTTCGACTGCACAGAATCGGTGGTCTTTGGCAAGTCATCGGCGAAGACCCTTGGACCCTGTAGGCGCGGAGTCCGGGCCATTCATCCAACGGTGGCGCGCCCCGCAGGATTTTTTCCACTCACACTTTGTCCCGAAAGTACTCGATGGTCTGGCTCAGACCGGTCTCCAGGCCCACTTTCGGTTCCCACCCGAGCAATTCCTTGGCGCGATCGATGTTGGGGCGGCGCTGTTTGGGGTCGTCCACGGGCAGCGCCTCATAGGTGATTTGGCTCTGGCTGCCGGTGAGTTTGATGATGAGTTTGGCGAAATCGACGATGGTGAACTCGGTCGGGTTGCCGATGTTGACCGGCTCGTGGAAATCGGATCGCGAGAGTCGATAGATGCCATCGATCAGATCGCTGCAAAAACAGAAACTGCGGGTCTGTTGTCCTTCGCCAAACACGGTGAGCGGTTCGCCGCGCAACGCCTGGCCAATGAACGCGGGGACGACGCGGCCATCGTGCAACCGCATCCGCGGGCCGTAGGTGTTAAAGATGCGGACGATGTGGGTGTTGATCTTGTGGTAGCGATGGTAGGCCATGGTCATGGCTTCGGCGAAACGCTTGGCTTCGTCGTACACGCCGCGGGGGCCGATGGGATTGACGTTGCCCCAGTAGCTCTCGGATTGCGGATGTTCGAGCGGGTCGCCGTAGCATTCGGACGTGGACGCGAGCAGGAACCTCGCGCCCTTGGCCTTGGCGAGGCCGAGGGCGTTGTGCGTGCCCAGCGAGCCGACCTTGAGCGTCTGGATCGGGAGTTGAAGATAGTCGATGGGGCTGGCGGGCGACGCGAAATGAAATACATGGTCCACGCGGCCGGCAAGATAAATGTATTGGGTCACGTCGTGATGGATGAACTGGAAGTTCGGGTTGCCAGCCAGATGCGCGATGTTGTCGGTGTTGCCCGTGACCAGATTGTCGATGGCGATGACGCGATGACCTTCAGCCAGAAGGCGGTCCGAAAGATGCGATCCGAGAAAGCCGGCGCCGCCGGTGACAACCGATACGGGGGTGGAGGGAGTCAATGTCATGGCGCTGTCTGATTCGCAGAATTCATGCCGCCGGGCAACAAAAAAGCGCGGGCCCGCAACTTATTTTGCCCCAAAGCCCGTCACCACGACAGGCACGGTGCGGACGAGAATCTTGAAGTCAAGCCAGAGCGACCAGTGGTCGATGTACTGCAAGTCGAGCTTCATCCACTGATCGAAGCCGATCCGGTTGCGGCCGCTGATCTGCCAGATGCAGGTAATGCCGGGCTTCATCGAGAGGCGGCGGCGGTGCCAGGGGTCGTACTGTTGGACTTCGCTGGGAATGGGCGGGCGGGGGCCGACGAGGCTCATATCGCCCACCAGGACGTTCCAGAGTTGCGGCAATTCGTCGATGCTG
>JBEKYJ010000033.1:0-25152 GCA_049511095.1 Verrucomicrobiia bacterium | reverse complement strand
CAACTTGACCTGGAAAAGCTGCGGACTGTAATGAACCAGCTCATCGTGGTCGATGGTCGCAACTTGTATGAACCACAGAAAATGGCCGAACTCGGCTTCGTGTATAGGAGCATCGGCCGCTAACGCGGGCGCCATGCGTCGCACGGCGATCACACTGGTTCTGCTGGTCATTCTCGGCGTCCCCGCGTTCGCTCACAATACGTTTCCGCCCATTACCGCGGCCGACCGGATTGTCGTAGTCGCGCCTCATCCCGACGACGAGGTGCTCGGCGCGGGTGGGTTGATCCAGCAGGCGTGCGCCGTCGGCGCGGAAGTGCAAGTGATCTATCTCACCAGCGGCGACCACAACCAGATCGCCTTCAAGCTCTACAAACTGCGCCTGCACCTTAGCCCGAAGCAGTACGTCGCCTTCGGCGTTTTGCGGCAGCACGAAGCCATCAGGGCCATGGCGGGCCTTGGCGTTTCGCGTGAACAACTGACGTTCCTGGGCTATCCCGACTACGGGACGATGCAAGTTTGGCGGGACTACTGGGGCGCGGACGCGCCCTTTCGCAGCGACGCCACACGCAGCAATGCCGTACCGTACGAGGAGGCGTTCGCCTTCGGGCAACCGTACACCCCCGAGAACGCGGTCGCCGACTTCGTCGAGTTGTTCCGCCGCTTCCGGCCGACGCGCGTGTTTGTGACGCATCCGGCCGATACGAATCCCGACCATCGCGCAGCGGCCAATTTCGTTCGGCTCGCGGCGCTGCAAGTCGGCGCGGAGCAGCCGCCGCCGCAACTCTACTACTACCTTGTCCACTTCGGTCGCTGGCCGCATCCGTATCATTATCATCCCGAACTGGGCTTGGAACCGCCCCCGCAGTTGCTCGATGACGGCGATTGGCTGTCGTTGCCGATCACGCCGGAGCAGGTGCAAAAAAAATACGACGCCATCCTGAAAAACCGCACGCAATTGACGACGCGCCAGTACTACCTCGTGTCATTTGCGCGGGCCAACGAGATTTTCGCAACGATCACGCTTCTGTCCGTGCCCGTAGAGCCGGCGGACGCGGTGATCAACTGGACGAAGGCCGCGCACACCAAAGCCATCGGGCTCGGTGCGGGCGACCCCTCGTACAAGACGGACATCGAACGCGTGCTCTTCGAAGAATTCGCGGCGATGGAGTTGGAGGAGACCGCCTATGTTCGCCAGGGCAACGACCTCATCGCGCAGGTCACGCTCCGGAACCGTCTCGGAAAGCGCGCGAACGTGCATCTGCTCCTCTACGGATACAAACGCGGCACGGATTTCGCGACGATGCCCAAAGTCCATATCAACATCACGCCCCTCGGCGGCGTGCATGTGTTTGACGGCGGCAAGCGCTTGAAAGAACACGGGGTGACCGTCATGGGCGTGGAGAACCATCTCATCGTGCGGCTGCCGCTGCGCCTGTTGGGCGAGAGGAGCCCCGATCTGTTGTTCGCGGCGACTCGGGCCAATCTGGGAGAGGTCGCGGCGGACGACACGGCCTGGCATCTCTTTTCTCTGTCCAATGGTCCCGGCAACGGGCATACAATCGGAGCCGGGTCAGGAGGCGCAGCGGAATAGGAATGGATTACCTGGTTACAGGCGGAGCGGGGTTCATCGGCTCAAACATCGCGGAGCATCTCGTGGGGCAGCGGAAGAGCGTGCGGGTGTTTGACAATTTTTCCAGTGGCAAGCGCGAGAACGTCCGCCCATTCGCCGACAAGGCGGAGATTGTCGAGGGCGACCTGCGCGATCCCCAATCCATCCAGCGGGCGATTACCGGTGTGCGCTTCGTGCTGCACCTCGGCGCCATCGCGAGCGTGACGCGCTCGGTCGAAGACCCGCGCACGACCACCGAGGTCAACATTGTCGGCACGGTCAACCTGCTGCTGGCGGCGCGCGACGCGGGCGTGAAGCGCGTGGTGTTCAGTTCCTCGTCGAGCGTCTACGGCGACACCCCGACGCTGCCGAAACGCGAAGAGATGACCCCGTCGCCGCTGTCGCCCTACGCCGTTCATAAAATCACCGGTGAATACTACTGCCGCATTTTCTGGCAACTGTACGGACTGGAAACCGTCTCGCTTCGGTACTTCAACGTGTTCGGCCCGCGACAGGATCCGCAATCGCAGTATGCGGCGGTAATCCCCCGGTTTATCACGGCCATCCTCAAGGACGAATCGCCGACGATTTTCGGTGACGGCAAGCAAACGCGGGATTTCTCGCACATCGAGAATGTCATCGACGCCAATGTTGCCGCTTGTGCAGCGCCGAAAGAGGCGTTGGGCGAGTCGTTCAACATCGCCTGTGGCGGCTGCATCTCGTTGTTGGATTTGGTGGATACGGTGAACAAGGCTCTCGGGAAGAAGATCAAGCCCAAGTTTGATCCGCCGCGTCCCGGCGACGTTCTCCACAGCCAGGCCGACATCTCCAAGGCCGAAAAACTCCTTGGCTGGAAACCTAGGGTGAATTTTTCCGAAGGCATCGTCAAAACCATCGCGTGGTATCAGCGGCAGGGGTAGGGCGCGGCGGCTGCAGCGGCCAAGGGCGGTCTACACCGGGACGGCTTCGTTCTGGAGAACTTCGTTCGCCGTATCCGTGACTTGCGCGATGTTGAACGGCTTGCTCACCCAACGGCTTCCCGTGTCTTTGAAGAACGCCTGTGTCTCCGCGCTGACGGTATCGCCGGTCACGAACACAATGCGGTGGGCCAACGCTGGGTTCTGGCTCTTCACGGTTTCGAACAACTTCCGGCCATCCATGCCGGGCATGCGCATATCGGTGAGGATCAGGTCGTATGATCGGGCGGCAATGCACTCCAGGGCTTCCTGGCCGTTGGTGGCGGTGACCACCTCGAAGCCGTCACGCGTCATGATCAGTTTCAACAGAGCCAGGAGGTCCGGTTCATCGTCGACGACCAGAACGGTCCGCGTAGTGGACAATGCGGTTCGTGGTTTGATTCCGGATGGGGGCCGATCCGCCGTCGGGGTCACGGTGCATTGGACCACGGGCAGTTCCACGGTGAATTTGGCGCCACCCGCCGGGGGATTCTCGACGAGAATTTTGCCGCGGTGTTCCTGAATGATGGTGTTGGAAATCGTGAGACCCAAACCGGTTCCCTTGCCGAGCGGTTTCGTCGTAAAGAACGGATCGAAGATCCGGCCGATGATGTCTTGGGGAATGCCGGGGCCGTTGTCCGCCACGATCATCCGGATGTAATTGCCGGCCTCTTCCGTACGAATGGTCAAGACGCGGGGAATGGGCCGTTCGCTGAGCGCGTGAATCGCGTTGCCGATGAGATTGACGAGGACCTGTTCGATCTGGCTGGGATCGGCCTTGGTCGTGGATAAGTCGGTGGCGAGCCGCTGGTCCAGCTGGATTTTCGCCGCCTGAAGGCTCGCTTCCTGGGTTTCCAGCACGCTGGCCACGAGACGATTGATGTCCACCGCCTTTTTCTGGGGTTCGGACGGACGGGCGAACGACAGCAGGTCACGAACGATGCGTGACGCGCGCTCGCTCTCGTGATGGATGCGTTGGATGTCATTGACGGTTTCCTTGTCCAAACCGTTCTTTTCGGCCAGGATCTCCGAGTAACCGATGACGACCGCCAGCGGATTGTTCAACTCATGCGCCACACCGGCGATCAATTGCCCCAGCGCCGACAGTTTTTCTGCGCGGCGCAACTGTTCGCCAACTTTCCTGCGTTCGCTGACGTCCATCAGATTGACCTGTAGGGCCATGCGCTGACGCCAATGCACCAGCGTGGCGTCGCCCTCACAGTTCACCGTCGTTCCGTCGCCCTTCACCAGGGGGACTTCGTTAAACGGACGGAACACGGCGTTGAACAACTTGATGCCGTCCAACTGCACGGCGCTCGTTTTCGTGGATTGGAGCGACGGACACAGTTCGACAAACGGTCGTCCGACGAGGTCCAGGATCGAGCGTTTGGTCAGGCGTAGCGCGGAGACGTTGGCTTCCAGGATGCGATACTGAACCAGGTCGATCAGGAAGATGGCGTCGGAGGCTGAATCGAACAAGACCCGGTAGCATTGCTCGGCAATCGTGACCTCGCGTTCCACGATCATGCCGATGACGATCATGATCGTGAGCACCGCCGTCAAGAAGTACCCGAGAGTGGTCAGGAGTTGTGAATCTTCCATGTAGGGAAAGGCGACCAGGTGCGCGCCCCACAGCAGAAAGCCGATGCCCAGAATCGTCGCGCCGTGGTAGGTCTTCCGTCGGAGCAGGTAGGCGACGCCGGTGTAGATTCCCGCCGCGGCCAGCAGCGCGAAGACCGGCATCGTGATCCAGAATCGGTCGCGCACCTCGAACGCCGCCACCGCGCTCCACACGATGAGCATCCCGGTCAAGAACTTGAGTTCCCGCAAGCTGCGCGGACGGCCGGCGAGATAGAAACTGCCCCAGAACATGTACAAGGCGCTCAGCCCGATGCAGGAGCGGCGCATCATTACCAGGAAGGGAAACTCGGGCGATTCCTGCAAGCCGATCGCCGCCGCCAGATACCCGGCGTAGGACATCCAGGAGACAATCCAGAGACTGAAATACGGCCGCTTCGTGCGGTGGTTGAGGTACGCAAACAGCGCCAGGACCATGCAGATGCTCATGAGGGCGAGGATCAACACTGCATTCGTCCATTCAACGGGAAATGCAAAGTCGGCGCTGTGGGGTATCACATGAGTCTTCAAATTGATCCCCCCCTCTCACGCCCACCCGCAACGATCTGCATCGCGGTGATCATAAGCTGCTCTAGTAGGGCAAGATTTGTGCCATGCAACGATGCGACGGAGAAACGGGCAGTATGTTGTCGGTGAAGACATTAGCCAGGCTCAACCAAGGCAATATTTTGGAATGGTCATGAGCGAATTCGCGCACCAACAGCGAGTGAGTTCAACCGCAGAGGTGCAGGGAACACCTAATGAGTTCTGAGATTTCGCCTCGTGCTGAATGCTGGCACGTCTCCGCTTCGCGAAGCTCAGTGAACCAAGGCCAAGGTTCACGAACTTCAATAACGCGGGTGCGTTGAGAACCCCGGCAAAGAACAAAAATGATTTGACGGGGGTGTCACTTTCGCCGTGCAAAATTTTTGACGGCTTGGTACAAGGCACGGGGCAGATTCTGATTCGAGAGCAAGCGCGATGACAACCACAATTGAACAGCCTGGTGTCGTGCGTCCGCCGCTATCCGCCAAGAAGCCGGCCAACGGGATTCGTGTCTCTCCGTTGCTGATCGAGGCCTCTCGAAAGAGCGCCGACGAAGTGTTCACCCTGCTCAACACGTCGGCGGCGGGGTTGACCCAATCCGACGCGGAAGAGCGATTGGCCACACACGGAGTGAACGAAGTGGCGCGCGAGAAGCGGCACGGGTGGCTGTGGCGGTTGTGGATGGCGGTGCGCAATCCGCTGGTAATCCTGCTGACAGTGTTGGCGACCCTCACGTATGCCACGGGGGATTTGGCCGGCGGGACGGTGATGGTGCTGATGGTGGTGTTGGGCGTGGGGTTGCGGTTTGTGCAGGAGACGCGCGCGGACACGGCGGCGGCGAAGCTGAAGGCGATGATCAGCGTCACAGCCACGGTTACTCGCGACGGTCAGCCGAAGGAAATCCCATTGAAGGAACTGGTACCGGGGGATGTGATCAAGCTGGCGGCCGGCGACATGATCCCGGCGGACGTGCGGCTGGTGAGTTGCAAAGACCTGTTCATCGTCCAGGCGAGTTTGACGGGCGAGTCGTTGCCGGTGGAGAAACTCGATGCCCCCGAGAAGGAGAACGGCCGGCAACCGTTGGAGTTGCGCAACCTCTGCTTTCTGGGCACAAGCGTCGAAAGCGGGACGGCGCGCGCGGTCGTGGTAGCCACGGGACCGCACACCTACTTCGGCAGCATGGCCAGCAGCATCACCGGTATCCAGGTGGAGACCAGTTTCGACAAGGGGATTCACAAGTTCACGTGGTTGATGATCACGATCATGATGGTGATGGTGCCGCTGGTGTTCCTGATCAACGGCCTCAGCAAGCACGATTGGAAGGAAGCGTTCTTTTTCTCGCTGGCCGTGGCGGTGGGGCTCACCCCGGAAATGCTGCCGATGATCGTCTCCGTCTGCTTATCGAAGGGGGCGATCGCCATGTCGCGGAAGAAGGTGATTGTGAAGCGCCTTAACTCCATCCAGAACTTCGGGGCGATGGATGTCTTGTGCACGGACAAGACGGGCACGTTGACGCTGGATCACGTGATTCTCGAACGGTACTGCGATGTGGTCTGCGATGAGAATGACAGCGTGCTGGAAGCGGCCTATTTGATCAGCCATTTTCAGACGGGACTGAAGAACGTGCTGGATCGCGCGATTCTCCAGCATGTGGAGGCGCGCACGGGGTTGCCGATCGAACAGCACAAGATGGTCGATGAAATCCCCTTCGATTTCTCGCGACGAATGATGTCCGTGGTTATTGAAACGCCGGAGCACGGTAATCGCATCTTCACCAAGGGTGCTCCGGAAGCGATTTTCAGCCGTTGCACGCGGTTTGAGCTCAACGAGGAAATCCTGCCGATGGAGGAGATCCTGATTCAGGATTTGAAGGAGGAGTACGAGAATTTGAGCGCGGATGGTTTCCGTGTGCTGGCGGTCGCGTACAAGGATTTGGAGAAGCGGGCGGCCTATTCCAAGGACGACGAATGCGACCTGATTTTGAAGGGTTACGTGGCGTTTCTGGATCCGCCCAAGGAAACGGCGGCGACCGCCATCGCGGCGCTGCAGAAGCACGGCGTCACGGTGAAGGTGTTGACAGGCGACAACGATTTGGTGAGCCGCAAGATCTGCAACGAGGTGGGGCTGTCCACCGAACCGATCGTGCTCGGTCAGCAGGTGGAAGCCATGTCCGACACCGAATTGGCGGAAGCGGCGGAGAAGACCACGCTGTTTGCGCGTCTGTCGCCAGCCCACAAACAGAGAATCATCAAGGCGCTCCAGAGCAAGGGGCACGTCCTTGGATTCCTGGGCGACGGGATCAACGACGCGCCGGCGCTGCGGGCGGCGGATGTGGGCATTTCGGTGGACACCGCCGTGGACATTGCCAAGGAATCGGCGGATGTCATTCTGCTGGAGAAGAGCCTGATGGTGCTCGAAGAGGGTGTGCTGGAAGGACGCAAGGTGTTTGTGAACATACTGCGGTACATCCGCATGGGGGCCAGTTCGAACTTCGGCAACATGTTCAGCGTCCTGGGTGCCAGCGCATTTCTGCCCTATCTACCCATGGCGCCGCTCCAGGTGCTGACCAACAATCTGTTGTACGACTTTTCCCAAGTGCCCATCCCGACCGACAATGTCGGTCCCGAGCAAATCGCCAAACCACGCCCGTGGGCCATCGGGCAAATCACGCGGTTCATTCTCTGTATCGGGCCGATCAGTTCCATTTTCGATTACACAACCTATTTCATGATGTTGTACGTGTTCAAGTGCTGGGATCCATTCCGGGCGCCGCTGTTTCAGACGGGCTGGTTCGTGGAATCGTTGATGACGCAGACCCTGATTATCCACGTGATCCGCACCAACAAGATCCCATTTCTTCAGAGCCGCGCCAGCTGGCCGTTGACGGCGACCACGGTCATCATCATGTGTTTTGGCATGTGGCTGCCATTTTCTCCGATGGCCACGACGCTGGGTTTCGTTCGGCTTCCACCATTGTACTGGCCGCTGCTGGCTCTCACGCTGGTCAGCTACATGGGGCTCACCCAGATCATCAAAGCTTGGCTGTTTCGCAAGGCTTGGATCTGACGTGTTTATGCCGGGGTTCACCAAGATGATCGAGGGGCGAGATGGATTTTCCCCCAGAAAGAGGGGAGGCCGAGGTTTGGGGCCTCGGCCTCTATTGTCGATTGCGTGGAGAAGCGCCTTCGACGAGGTATGGTGTGGTATAGGGTGAATACTTACCTAGCAGGGTCGGTGCCAACGGCGCCAAGGGGTGGATTTCGGCGGTTTTTTCACCTGATTGGCGTGCAATCGGACAAAAATGGCACCGCAACGGGCCGTTGAGTCTCAAAACTGCACACCGAAACATGGTTAAAACCCTCAACTTTGCAGGTTGTGCGCTTGACGGGCTTCGACGCTTTTCTATACGGTTAGCCGCCGAACAATTGGGAGACGAAATAGCTCATGGCTGTTACGATTGAAAACACCGCACCGTGTCGGAAGAAACTTCGCGTCGAGGTCGATGCCCAGCGCGTCGCCGGCACGCGCGCCGAGATTCTGCAAGAGTTCCGCAAGTTCGCCTCGATTCCGGGGTTTCGCCCGGGCAAGGCGCCCGAGCCGATGGTCGAGAAGCGGTACGCGGGCCAGATCGACGATGAATTGCGCAAGCGACTCATCCCCGAAAGCTATCGCGAAGCCTTGAGCGAGCAGCACTTGAACGTGGTGGGCTATCCGCAAGTCGAAGGCGTCGAGTATCAACCCGGCCGCCCCCTGATCTACACGGCCACGGTCGACACAGCCCCCGAGTTCCCGCTTCCCGACTACAAGGGCATTTCCGTGAAGAAGAAGGCGGCCACGGTCAAGGACGAGGACATCAGCAAGACGCTTGATTCCTTGCGCGAGCAGCAGGCGGATTTCGTCGACGTGCAAGGCCGCACGCTTCGAACCGGCGATTTCGCCGTGATCAATTACAGCGGCGTGGCCGAGGGCAAGCCGATCAGCGAACTTGCGCCCGACGCGAAGGGACTTGGCGAGGGCAAGGATTTCTGGCTGCTCATCTCGGCGGAGTCTTTTTTGCCTGGCTTTTGCGACCAACTTATCGGCGGGGGCGCAGGCGAGAAGCGGCAGGTGCTGGTCGATTTCCCCGCGGACTTCCCGCAGAGACCGCTGGCGGGAAAGAAGGCGACGTTCTTTGTCGACGTGGTGGCGATCAAGGAGAAGAAGTTGTCCGAACTCAACGACGAACTCGCGAAGAAACTGGGCGCGGAAAGCCTGGAGAAACTGAAGGAGGCGGTCCGCAAGGGCCTGCTGGCCGAGGCCGAGGGACAGCAGAACGCCGATTTGCGCCGGCAGGTCATCGAGTATCTGCTGTCCAGGGTTGAATTTGAACTGCCTGAATCACTCGTGAGCCAGGAGACCCGCAGCATCATCTATGACGTCGTTCGCGAGAACAGCATGCGCGGGGCGACGAAGGAGCAACTCGAACAGAAGAAGAATGAAATCTTCGGGTTCGCGACCAAGAGCGCCAAGGAACGGCTGCGGACGTCCTTCATCCTCGATGCCATCGCCCGCGCGGAACAGATCAAGGTGGAGGAATCGGAGGTCGAACACCGCATTGCGGAACTGGCGCGGCGCGCACGCACCACCCCGGCCCGGCTGAAGGCCCAATTGACCGAAAAGGGCGGGCTGGGCGAAATCGAGGAACAAATCCTGGTGGGCAAAACGCTTGATTTCCTTGTGGACAGCGCGAAAGTCGAGGAAGTTGCCGGCTCCTGAGGGCGGCGCGGGGGCAGGGCCGGTTGCAGACGGCAAAAGAAATGCTACTATTGAACGCAAAGGAACGTAAATGGACAAAGCCCAAGTGTTAGTACCGATGGTGGTGGAGCAGACGGGCCGCGGCGAACGCGGTTACGACATTTATTCGCGCTTGTTGAAGGACCGCATCGTGTTCATCGGCACGCCGATTGACGATAACGTGGCCAACGTCATCATCGCGCAGATGCTTTACCTGCAATCCGAGGAGCCGACGAAGGACATCAACCTGTATATCAATTCGCCCGGCGGTTCAGTCACGTCGGGACTGGCGATCTACGACACGATCCAGTTTGTGAAGTGCGATGTGACGACGTATTGCGTCGGCCAGGCGGCGAGCATGGCCGCCGTCCTGCTCGCGGCGGGCACGAAAGGCAAACGCTTTGCGTTGCCGAACGCGCGGATCATGATTCATCAACCGTGGGGAGGGGTGCAGGGACAGGCGTCCGACATCAGCATCCAGGCCAAGGAGATTCTGCGGATGCGGGACCGCCTCAATGAGATCCTCGCGTTGCACACCGGCAAACCGATTGAGAACATCGCCAAGGATACCGACCGCGATTTCTTCATGTCGGCCGCGGAGTCGCGCGACTACGGCCTTGTGGACGACGTGGTGAAGTCACGGCGCGACCTCGAGAAGAAACCGGAGAAGGGTTCCAAAGAATAGCGCATGGCACGACCGACCAACCTGACGATGTGCAGCTTCTGTGGGAAGACCCACGGCGAGGTGCGCAAGCTCATCGCCGGGCCGGGCGTGTACATCTGCGACAACTGCATCACCGTCTGCAAGAGCATCCTCGACAAGGAACTCAGCCATGCGAAGGGAAAATCCTCGGCCGGGCTTCGATTGGGTGTTCCCAAGCCCGTCGAGATCCGACACGATTTGGACGAATACGTCGTCGGTCAGGACCGGGCGAAGAAGACCATCGCAGTGGCGGTTCACAACCACTACAAACGGATCCAGCAGGACGGCGTGAGTTCCGACAAGGCGGTTAACACGGCGCCGAAGCTCGATGAACATCGCGACGTCGAGATCGAGAAGAGCAATATCCTGTTGATCGGGCCGACGGGTTCGGGCAAGACGCTGCTGGCGCGCACGCTCGCGCGCATTCTCGACGTGCCGTTTTGCATTGCCGACGCCACGACGCTGACGGAAGCGGGCTACGTTGGGGAAGACGTCGAGAATATCATCCTGCGGCTGCTGCAAAGCGCGGACTATGACGTGAAGCGGGCCGAACTCGGCATCGTGTACATCGACGAGATTGACAAGATCGGGCGCAAGAGCGATTCCGCCAGCATCACCCGCGATGTTTCGGGTGAGGGGGTGCAACAGGCGTTGCTGAAGATTCTGGAAGGCACGACGTGCAACGTTCCGCCGCAAGGCGGTCGCAAGCACCCGCACCAGGAATACATCCAGGTCAACACCGAGCACATCCTGTTCATCTGCGGCGGCGCGTTCATTGGATTGGACAAGATCGTCCAGCGTCGGACCGGCGGCCACACGCTGGGGTTCGGCAAGGCGGACGAGCCGCTCAAGGTGGCCGATCACGGCGGCGTCACGGAGCACGTCGAACCGGAAGACCTGCTGAAATTCGGAATGATTCCCGAGTTTGTCGGACGGCTTCCCGTCGTCTCGGTGCTCAACTCGTTGAGCGAGGAGGAACTGATTGCCATCCTCACCGAAACCCGGAACGCGATGATCAAGCAATACAGCAAGCTCTTCGCGATGGAAGGGGTGAACCTCAATTTCACCAAGGATGCGCTGCAGGCGCTGGCGGAAGCGGCGTTGAAGAAGGGCACGGGGGCGCGGGCGTTGCGGGCGCTGCTCGAACGGCTCATGCTCGATTTGATGTACGAGATCCCGTCGCGTGACGATATCGCCGAGGTCACGATCAATCGCGGCGTCGTCGAAGGCAAACGCGAACCGCTCATCCGCAAGAAGCAGTCCAAAGACGCGGCCTAGAATCCACCGCTAGGTGGAGGCATCGAGCCAGATGTGCAGCAGCACGATGGTAAATGCCACCAGATTGATCAGGAGTCCCACCCACGCGAGGACGGCACCGCGAATCAATTGTGTTCGGGCGGGGTTCCACTCGTGGCCGGCCTCGGCACGAGCGCGGTGATAGCGGCTCAGCGCCACTACGGCAAAGCCGATGCCGATTAATGGCGTCAGGCTCCCTACCCCAAAGGACTGACAGCCCACCGATTGTTCGATGACGCGGATCTTGTTCATGGCTTGGGGGACTGGAATTTCTGCTGCTGTTGGTGGTCAATCCGTTTCAGTTCGGCGCGAAGCTGGCTGAGGACGAAACCATTGGCGACAACCAGCGCCGCGACCAGGATCGTGAACGTCAGGACGACGATCATCGCGCTGCCGCGTTCACTCTTCATAATTGCCTCCCGGTGACGGCGGTGAACGAGAACAGCGGACGCACGCGGACGGCTTTTTGCGAGCTGGCCAGTTCCAACTCCCAGCGCCACGCGTTGACGTGCGAACGCGAATCGTCGGACATGATCGAGGCCTTGACCTGTTTGAGGACCGCCACCCGCGTGGTGGAAGTTTGCCGCCACACCGCGCCATCGGCGAACACGTAGGCGACCTCGCCCGAGTGTTGCGGAATCGCGACGCCGTTCTCGATGGCATGCGGCGGAGCGATGGACGCGCGGACGTCGTCGCGCCATCGTTCGCCGGCGCGCAAGGTGCGGATGATATCGTCGGCGTTCTGGCGCAGGTTGCGCGTGTGCTGGTCGTAACGGAGATAGGCATCGAACGAGAGGTTGAGTACGACCGCGATGACCGCGATGTACACCAGGCATTCGATCAGCGTGTAACCGCGTTCCGATTTCATCGTCCCACCGCCTCCCGCACGACGGGCGAACCGGAACGAAGTTCCTCCGGTCGCCACTCCAGGCGCAGTCGTGGCCCGTGTACGGTCAATGTGAACTTGCCCGGCGGCAGATACTTCGCCGATTCGGCGCGGACGGTGTACGGGTGCTCGCCGTCGCCATACGTGCGCCAGTTGCCGGCCGCCAGGACTTCCATTTCACCGTCCACGGCCTCCATGGCGACGGCGCGCCAATAGTAGACGCGCAACACATGCTGTTCGTCCATGAACGAAAAGCCGAGAGGCATCAGCACGGTCAGGATGATGGTCAACGCCAGGACCAGTTCAATCATCAGCGAGCCTTGCTCGTTGCGCCTGTGTTTCACCATAACGATGCCTCCCACACGATGGAGATCAACACCTGAAACACGCCGATGGCAATCAAGCCGACAATGCAACCATTGAGAAGAACCAAACCTGTTGTGATGGTCTGCGAAGCGGTCTGCTCCAATTGGTAGGCTTTGGCCTCCAGCGCCTCGTGCCAACCCGCCAATGCCTTCATAAATCCGCCGTGACCATGCACTGCGTTCGTCAGGCGCCACTGCAATTCACCGGTGTCATCGATTCCCCGCATCGCTTCAAGGAACCCGATGCCGTCACGCAAGCGTTGTGTGACTTCTGCGCCCCGGCGCATAAACACGCCGTTGTCGGTGCTTTGTGCGGCCAGCGTCACCGCCTGCTCTTCCGGAATCTCCGCGTCCAGCAGGAGTGCCAGCATTGCCGTGAAATCGCGTTCCAACCGTTTTCGCCGCCACGGCAGCCGGAAAGTGAACGCATCGATCATTGGCTTCAGCAGCCGTGTGTACCACCGAGTCATTTTCGGGCTCCAGTCGCGGGCGATGAACAGGAGGCAACTCGTGGCAATCAACCCCCATTGGAGCACAGTCACGAAAAGCGCGTGCGCACATAGAAACTGGAAAAGCGGGGGCAGACGCCCGTCCCCAAACTCAATCGCAATTTCCCGAAATTTCGGCACGATCACCATCGCAATGAACGGCCAGATCAATCCACCGCAGGGGTTCAGCGCCAAGAACAAGATCAGGTAGTTCACCGTGCTGGCGGTTTTGGATGAGGCGCGGGTCAACGTCTTGCGACAGGCGGGCAAGACTTTTCGGACATCCCCGATTTGTTCGCCAACAGCGAGCATGGCTACCAGTTGCGGCGGCAACAGTTCCGGAACTTTTTGGAAGGCCTGGGACAACCGCAGGCCCGTTTCCAAATGGGCTGCCAGCAGGAAGAAGCGGGGACCGAGCTTCTTGTCACGGAGCTTGGCAAACTCCATGATCGTGGTTTCCGCACTGTGGCCGTCCGCGAAACCGGTCTCCAACAGATCGAGGAAGACGCGCGCCCGTTCCTGTTTTCGGAGCGGCAAGACCAATAGGCTGTAAGCTATTATGGCCAGCACCACGAAAGCCACAAGAGCGACCAAAAAGTATATGATGATGACAGCGATCATCCCAACTTTCCGTCCATCGCGATTAACGGCAGGAAACTCCCTAGTACCGTCTGAGCCAACGTGTACACCTGTGTGAGAATCAAGGCTCCCAGCAGAAGGACCGAGACAGGCAAAACCACTTGCAGCAGGACTTCAGTCCGATACTCAGCGCGAGCGTGGTAAATCTCCGCGGCCCGTTTGAGTCCCGACGCCAAGTCGTTCCGCGCGCTTACGATAAGCCAGATGAACAAAGGCGGGAAGGCTTTGGTCGGCACGGCAATGCCTGCAAAGTCGCCGTGGCCGCTCGCCAATCGTGCCCGCCATTGTGTCAATTCGTTGGCCACCCCCGAGTCCTGTTCCAACTGCGCCATCAGGGCGATGGTGTCGTCGAGAGTGCAACCACCTTTCAACATAATCCCCATGGCCGATGCGAGTTGCCAAAGGCTTGCCTCGCGAAACCCCGGCAGTCGCCACCGCAACCGGGAGCGCAAGCGCGGGAATACAGCGGCAACACCGACGGCAACGCACAGCATGGTTAAAACCACCACGGGCAGCCATAAGCCGATCGGAGTTGTTCGAATGCTGAATTCAGTAAGGGGCGGCAATGATGCTCCTCCCAACAACTCGGAGAATGCGTTGGGTAGAATCCCGGCGGCAGCGCCGAACAGGACGGCTACGAGGACTGACAATGCCAGTGTCGCACCGAGCACAATGGCGGGATACACCATCAAGCCCTTGAGCCGCGTCCAAATCAGGTTGCCGGACTGGTAGTAATCGGCGACGAGGGTGAGGACGCCGGGCAAGTCGTTGCTTTGGACGCCGACTTGCATCATTTGGACGTAGAATTGCGGCAGCTTGCGCGAGGCGAGGGCTTGTTTGATCGGGACACCGTTGGCGAGGTCGGCGCGGAGCTTCTCGAGTTCGTCACGCAGTTCGCCACGGCGCATCGAGGCACAGAGTTGGCCGAGGGCGCTTTCGAGCGGGATACCGTCGCGGAGCATGGCGGCCAACTGTTGATTGAAGAAGGCGAATTCGTCGAGTTTCATGAGCCGAGTACCCTCCTGAGTTCCGCATGGTTGGTCACGCCGCGTTCCACCAAGGCGCGGCCCGCTGCTTCGAGCGAATTCAACGGAGTGATTGCTCCCGCATCCTGGGTGCGCACTCGTTCGCGCATCGGCTCGTCCATCTTCACCCATTCAGCCAACGGCGCGCGGCCTTTGTAACCCGTCCGCAGGCACGACTCGCAACCGTCTCCGTGGCAAGTCGGGCAAAGTCGGCGAATCAGGCGTTGGTTGAGGACGAGGCCGACGACCGAAGCGACCGTAAAGCGGTCAGGACACATCACGAGCAGGCGCTCGAACACGCCGCGGCAGGAGCCGGCGTGGAGGGTGGAAATGACGAGATGGCCCGTGAGGGCGGCGCGCACGGCGATATTGGCGGTTTCCTCGTCGCGGATTTCGCCAAGGACGAGGACTTGCGGGTCCTGTCGCAACAGGTGACGCGCCGCCTTGGAAAAGGTCAAGCCGCGAGCGTCGTTGACTTCCGTTTGCATCACGCCGGGGACGACCTGCTCGACGGGGTCTTCGACGGTGATGATGTGGCGTCCGCCCAACTCCAGCAGATAACGCAGGCAGGCGTAAATGGTGGTGGTCTTACCGCTGCCGGCGGGGCCGGTGAGCAGCATCAAGCCGGCGGTTTGTCGCAGAAACGCTTCCAGTTCCGCGCAGATGGCTTCGGGGAAAGCCAATTCGTGGAGCGTCGGCGCCGTGAAATCGCTGAAGAGGCGGAGGACGATTTTTTCGCCAGTCACCGTGGGGTAGGTGGCCACGCGGATGTCGTGCTGGCTGGCGACATCGGCCTTATCGATGCGGCCGTCCTGCGGCAGTGAATCCTGATAGGTCTTGAGGCGCGCGAGGAATTTGATGCGGCCAAAGACGTGGTCGGCGAGGTCGGCGGGGATTTCCGAAACGGGGGTAACGATGCCGTCGAGACGAAAAGCGACCTGGGCGGCGTCGGCGCGCTTTTGCAGATGGATGTCGCTGGCGTTCGCGCGTTCGGCCTGCTGGATCAGGTTCTCCAACACCTTCGGTGCCGCGAGGTCTGCCACGCACTGAGTATAGCGACCGGGCTTGGGAAAAGCAAGCCTGGAAGGGACGGGTGGCGGCGAACGGGAACGCGAATCCCTCATCCGCAAGAAGCAGTCCAAAGACGAGGCGTAAGCACGGTTCGCTTCCGCCACGTTGTCACCCTAGGCACGTCGAAGCGTTTTCACCACTGGGAACTGCCCATCACTTCTCGCGGCCGGTAGCCAACTATTCCTTCGCGCCGTACTGACGCAAGAGTTTCACAATCGCTGCGCGACCTTCGGCTTTCGCTAATTGTAGCGCTGTCTTGCCGTCGCTGTCTTCCGCATTGGGGTTGGCTCCATTGGCCAAGAGTAATGCTGCGATATCCTGATCCCCATTGCTTGCCGCGAAGTGCAACGGTGTCAGGCCGCGCCAGTTCTTGGCATCAATGCTCGCTCCCTTAGCAACGAGGATCCCAGAAACGTTGCGGTGTTTGTAAGCCACTGCCAGGTGTAATGGAGTTAAGTTGGAACCTTTTTCTCTTCCGTTGAGTTCTGCCCCGCGGCTTGAGAGGAACTCAACGACTTCCTCACAACCATTTCGCGCTGCAAAGTGCATCGGCGTCAAACCATTCCCCAATGTCCCCGTGGGAAGGGTAGTGTTGTTCTTCAAGAGATGTTGAACCTCGGAGACCTTACACAGACCTGAAGCTGCACAAATATCCACTGCGGCACCCCTCGCGACGAGAAGTGCAGCCACATCCTTCCCTTGATAATACAGCGCGAAATGTAGCGGAGTTAATCCTTCACCGTTCACTGCGTTCACATCCGCGCCTTTGGCTAGCAGGAGTTCCGATATCTCTTTGTAACCGCACATTGCTGCACCGTGCAATGGAGTCCAGCCGTCACGGCTCTTGATATTGACGTCGGCATTGTTCGCCAACAGCACCTCGACCACGGCTCGACGTCCACTGAGAGCTGCGACTTGCAGAGGGGTTTCACCCGACCTGTCCCGCGCGTTCACTGATTTGGGATCATGCTTGAGAAGTGTCTGGATCCTCCCCACGTAACCTTCTTGAGCGGCTGTGAGGATGTCAGACGTCGACGCCAATACTAGATTGCGAAGGACCACAAGGAGACCGCAAAAAACTGCGATGGCTAACAAACCAATGGCTACCACCAACCATCGTTTCGTGTTGATCTTCACACTTTCCGGGTGGCGTCGCTTTCGGCGATCATTCGATGCGCCCATTGGCTGTCTAGTGAACGTGGATGAATTTCGCCATTTTTCATAGTGAAATACCAGGCGTTGCCAGGAAGGTATTAAGAAACTTCTTCAGCGCTTCGACAGGTGCGACGACGGCTCGGTCCGGGAAGATTTTCGTGTCGCGCAACCATTTGAGGTTGTCGCCGAACAGAAGCCGGTTCATGGCGGGAGTGTAGAACGACAGAGACCCTTCGGCAAGCTCAGGGTGACATACCAAACGCAGGCTGAAGCCTGCGGCTACGAGAAGCGTGGGAGGAACGAACGAAGGTTACCCACCCCTTGTTCCCCTCCGAGGAGGGGATTGCGGCGAGCGGACGGAGCGCGGTCGGCACGGCGGCAGGAGGAGTGTCAACGAAACGAACGCAGGCACAGTTGCGCCGACAGCACGAACTCGGCGCGTCTCGTCGGACTCGGCTTGCGGCTACGACAAGCGGGGGGGCGACGGCAAGCGGGCCGCTTGCCCTACAAATCGGAGATTTCGATTATTAAAAAACGATATTTGTGCTGGACGCGGGGGAGTGGCGGTGGTATAGGGGCGATAGTTGTTTGACATACGTTTTGGGAGGAAAAAGCGGAGTGGACGGCTCGCCCCGAAAGGGATTCGGGGCAGGGTTGGGGGGGGGCTTCTACTAAGGTGCTTTTTGCGAAACGAAGCCAAGTTGAAAATACGTAAGTATTTGGTGATGAAGTCATGACACAAAATGCAAGGTGGGTTTGATCGAAGAAAACGAACCCAAATTGGGCGTAAGATGGCTTCGTTTCCCGCCAAGATGGGTTCGTTTTGGCACAAACGAAGGCAAGGGGAGGGAAGACAGGAGGGACGGAGAACGGCACGGCGAGCGAGTTGCACGACACGTGAGAGGGCACGCCTCGCAGAGGCGTGGCTACACCAGACCCCTTGATCCACACCGGCGGATGCAATTGTGTTGACCGTAAAAGCAAAGTTCCCCATCACTTACGGCGTGATGGCGGAGACGAAGAAGAGGATGCCCGAGGGGGTGGGGAATGCGTATGTGTTCCAGGTGTTCAACACGGTGTCGTTCACGATCGTGTTGAGCACGCCGATGATGTTGTATTTCAAGAAGCTGGGGGCGTCGGCGACGGTGCTGGGGATTGTGCTGGCGCTGCCGCAGTTGCTGAACATCCTGCAGATCCCGGCGGCGCAGTTTGTCGAGAAGATGGGGTATCGGGCCTTTGTGCTGCGCGGCTGGGCCTTGCGGGCGGCGTTCATTCTCGGCATGGCGGGCGTGGCGATGTTGCCGGAGAACGTCAATGCGACGACGCGGATCGCGTTGATGCTGTTGCTGCTGTTCGTCTTCAACGCGTCGCGCGGAATTTCGCTGTGCGGTTTTTTGCCATGGATCACGCACTGGATTCCAGAAGACGTGCGGGGGCGATACCTTTCGCGGGACCAAATGTCCGCCGCGTTGGCGACGCTGGCCACGATGATCCTCGCGGCTTTGTATCTGCGGCCACCCGAGATGAGGTTCGCGTACGGCTTGCTGTTCTTTGCCAGTTTCGTCACGGCGATCATCAGCTTGTGGTTTCTGAATCGGATTCCCGACGTGCCGGTGCCGCCGGCGGCGGAGAGCCTGGAGCGGGTGCCGTACAGAGAGATGCTGTTGCATCCGCCGTTCTTCAAACTGCTGGTTTACAATGCAGTGTTTCTCGCCGGGCAGGCGGGCGGGGGCGTGTTTTGGATTCCGTTGCTGCGGGATTCGTTTGCGGCGACCGATTCTTTGATCCTGGGAATGATGGTGTTGTGGAGCGCGGTGTGCACCGTGTGCCTGTGGGGATTCGGTCATCTCGTGGACCGGGTGGGGAGCCGACCGCTGTTGGGACTGGCCACGCTGGTGTTTGTCGTGCATTTCAGCATTTGGTCGTCGGTGGCGGCGCGGGTGGCGCCGTTTACTCTGATGACAATCCTGTTGATTCAAATCACATCGGGAATCAGTTGCTCGCTATTCACCCTGGCCAACACGCGGCTTGTGATGGCGACGGTGCCGCCGATGGGACGAAGTCATTTCTTCGCGTTGTACACGGTGGTCACGAGCCTGGTGTTTGGCGTGTTCCCGATCTTCTGGGGGATCCTGCTCGATGCCTTGACGGGGTGGGGCGCGGCGTGGTCGCGGTGGCAGTGGAACCAGTACAGCCTGCTGTATGGCGTGCTGGCCACGATTATGCTCGCGGCGTTGGTCTTGCGAAGCCGTCTGTCGGAACCGCGGGCGATGACGACGGATGCGTTCCTGCGCGAGTTGCTCGTCGAAACACCGAGCCGCGCCATCAGCCGGTTGCTGGCGCGCCGGCCGATGCCGTGACACGGCGCTCGGCTACGGCGTTGCGGGAAGCGTGACTTCTTTCCAATTTATCCGCTGGATATTTTCCGAATGATCCTCGGTGTAGGGAGGATTTTGAGAAGCGACGGTGACATTCTTGAAGGTGATGTCCTTCGCGTAGGAGCAAGTGATGCCGTTCATGCCGGAGAGATCGAGGTCGGTGAGGGTGATGTCCTGGATGGGACGTTCTTCGAGACCCATGATCGTGCAGCAGGTGTTGAGGTTGACGCCGGTGACGTGATCGATATGGATATTACGGAAAAGAGGCGTGCGCTCGGAGAGAGGTTCCACGGGCTCTTTCGTGTAGTGCATGGTGAGAATGATGGCGGTGCGGACGTTTTTGAGGCGGAAGTTCGAGGCGACGATGTCTTCGACGATGCCACCGCGGCCGCGCGTGCTTTTGATGCGGACGCCGGTGTCGGTGCCGTCGCCGTCGCAGTCGAGGAAGCGGACGTGGCGGACGCCGCCGGAAGATTCGCTGCCGATGGCGCAGACGCTATGGGCCCGGGCGACATGGCAGCGGATGTAGGTGACATCCTCGGTGGGGCGATTCATTTTGCGGCCTTGCTCATCGCGGCCGGACTTGATGCCGAAGCCGTCATCACCCACGTCGGCGAAGCAATCATGCACGACGACGTGGCGGCAGGAGTCGGTGTTCAAGGCGTCGGTGTTGGGAGAGGTCGACGGATTGATGATATTGCAGTTACCGACGTCGATATTTTCGCTGTAGAGCAGGTGGATGGCCCAGAAGGGGGAATTGATGAAACTGGGGCCATCGATACGGACATCGTGGCAGTCTTTGATTTGAAGCATCATCGGGCGGCGGCGGATCGGGCGGTTGGGGCGGGCGTTGCCGTTCTCGGCCATGTCCATGGTGGCCCACCAGGCGGGGCCTTGTCCGTCGAAGGTGCCGGGGCCGGTGATGGCGATGTTGTGGAGGCCGTCGGCGAAGAGGAGGGGATGCGGGCCGTTTTCGGTGAGACCTTCCCAACGCGAAGTGATGTCGGGGTATTTGGCGCGGTCGGTGTCGAAGAGAACCACCGCGCCGATGTCGACTTGGAGAGTCATGTTGTCAACCATGTCGATGGAGCCGGTGAGAAAATGGCCGGCAGGGACGCGGACGATGCCGCCGCCAGCTTTCTGGCAATCGGCGATGGCGCGGCGGAAGGCGTCGGCACTGGAGATATTCGGGTCGTCCACGGCACCGTAGGCGGTGATGTCGAAGACGCGGCCGGTGCGCGACGAGGATGCGACGCCCGTGTTTTTCGGGGTGGCACACCCGACGAGGAACCAACCCACCAGAGGCAATAGCAACAGTCTGAGCGCGTATTTCATCGTAGTCCTCTTTCAGTCGCTGTCAGTCCACCATCACGCGGCTGCCCGTTTCGGCGGACAGATACGCCGCGTAAATCACGTTCACGCATTCGACGGCAAGGTCGATGCCGGAGCGCGGTTCGCGGCCTTCGCGGATTGCGGTCACGAAATCCTCGATCTCCTGGGCGAAGCCGCGAAACCAGTCTTCATCGCAACTCGGGCGATTCCAGCCGGCTTTCGTCTCGAGTTTTTCCGTGAAATATTCGCTGTGAAACACCGACGGATCGGGCGCGTAGGTTTCGATGGCATCGTTGGAAGTCATGTTTGCCTTGATCACGCCGTCGGTCATGAAAGCCGTCACGCGGGTGTTCAAGCCGCCGAGGCCGACGTCGCTGACGATGACGGTGCCGCGCGAACCATCTTCAAAGGCGATGACGAGGTTGGCCCAATTCTCCACATCCACCGGATTGGCGGTGATCCATTGGTTTGCGCCCGCGTCGCTGGCGCGCGCGGAAGCGCGGCTGTGGGTCAGGTCGGTCGTGTCTGCGAGCACGGACACGGGACGGATGCCTTTGCCAAGGCGGAGCTGACCTTCCCATTGTTTCAGGTGCAGGCACCCGCCGACGGAATGCACGCCCATGCGCAGCAAGGCGCCGCCGCCGGTCGATTTCCAGTCCCGCGAAAAGACCGAGTTCGAGCCCGAGTGATTTTCTTCGGCGCGAATTTCGAGGATCGATCCTTTCGAGGCGGCGATCAGCCGCCGCATTTTGTCGATGGGCGGCGCGTACACCCAGTTTTCCGCGTAGCAGAATTTTACCCCGCTGTTGTGCACGGCTTCGCGGACCGCCTCGGCGTTGGAACGCGCGCCGTCGCGCATGCGGGCACGGGGGACGCGCGTTCCGATTGGCTCGGGGTCGCCGGCGACGCCGAAATATCCGGTGAGCGGTTTCTCCATGATGATGTGCTTGCCGGCGGTGGCGGCGCGAATGGCAAATTCGTGGTGCAACGCCGGTGGCGTGCAGATATCGACGACGTCGATGTCCTTCCGGGCCAACAGCGAGTCATAGTCGTCGGTGACGAACGCGACGCGAGCGTCCTTGGCGAATGCGTGGGCGCTTTCCTTGGAGCGGGAGCAGACGCCGCGGATCTCGACGAGGTCGCGGGGCAGTTTGGCGTAGTTGGCGAGATGCATCCGCGCCCCGTAACGCGCGCCGACCATGCCGATACCCAGGGTCTTCATCTGACGTTATCCATAGAATCTTCCTCGCTCGGCCATCGCGGCGCTTTTCAGACCAACGGGTCAGCATTGTACCCGGTCTCGCATTGACGACAAGCCGATATGCGGCCAGCACATCAGGCATCACCGGTACGCCTTTACGGGGTGAAGGGCGGTGGTGTATGTTTGGGTGCGTGGGTTGCTCGGGCCGTGGTTGGAACGTCTTGGAGAGGGCAGGGAATCAACGTGATCACAATCGAAATTGATGCAACACGGAATCTGCTGGCGATGAAGTACGGCGGTCGGGTTGAGGCGGGCGAGATGAGGCGGCACCTTGGGGAAGTGCGGGCCGCGGTCGGCAGCATGCCGCCCGGCTTTCGGATGCTGGTCGACCTGACAAATCTGGAGTCGATGACGACTACCTGCGCGCCGTATATTGATCAGGTGATGGATCTGTGCAACGAGAAGGGCGTGACGAAGGTGGTGAGAGTCGTCCCTGATTCCAAGAAGGACATCGGGCTCGGGATCATGTCGCATTTTCATTACAATCGGGACGTTCACATCATCACCTGCGAGACCGCGGATGAAGCGACGAGGGCGCTCGGAGGGTGAGATGTTGTCGGCGGAGTAAGGGCACGTGGAGCGTAGAGAGCGTCAGCGCTTTTTTGACAGCAAGGCGCGCAGCCGCTTGGTGGTTTGGCCGCGGTCGAGTTGGCTCGCCGCGACATCGCGCACGATGGCTTCCCAGGCGTCCACGTCCTGCGAGGGCCGTGCGTCATCGGGCAACAGTCCGTTCGCTTCGAGAAAAACGAGGCACGAAGCCAGCGCGACCCGCTTATTGCCGTCCACGAACGCGTGATTGCGGCAGAGGTAAAACAAATATGCCGCGGCGATCTCGATCGGGTCCGTAAAGATCGGCTGGCCCGCGGCGGTCGCTTGCGGCGCGGCCACGGCGGATTCCAACAGAGCTTCATCACGCAGGCCGCGGGAGCCGCCATGGGCGGACAGGACTTGCGCGTGGATGGCTTTCACCGCCTCGGGCGTGAGGTGGGAAAACTCCTTCACGAGAGTCGGCGGAAGATTTCCGAGTTCTTGGCGATGATCCGTTTGGCGGCCTTGGCGGCCGGGTCCGGCCCGATGAGTTTGCGTATCGGCGTGAGCGTCAACGTGCCGCCATCATGCACCTCGATATTGACCTGGTCACCGGCTTTCAAGCGGGCGAGATCCATCAGGGCGGCGTCAAAGATGAGTCCCTGCGAATTGCCGATCTTGGTCAGAGTCTTAATCATACTGTAATACTATGTTTTACCACGTCGGAAATCAAGTGGGAACATGGGCGGATGGAAGATTGGGGAATTCACCACAAAGACAGGAAGGCACGAAGGGGGCGGGAGAGAGTAGCCAGTAACCAAGTAGCCAGTAGCCGAGGGGTAGAAGGCGGAAGGGAATCAACATCGAACGTCCAACAGCCAACGCTCAACGTTCAGGAGAGGACGCGGGCGAAAGGCGTGAGAGTGTAGGGAGCGTCGGAGCGCGCAACAAGATTATGGATAGCACTATCTATAACTCGGGAGACAGAAGTCGGGCAGCGGAATGGAGGGGCAGGAGATCGAACGACAGCGGGACGGGGATTAGGAGAAGCGAAGGGACGGCTTTACGCGCAAGGAGCCGTGAAACTTATGAGTTGTGAGACGTGACGGCGGAACATGACCCCGAAACACGGTGAGTTCTCTGTTCTCGCACCGGATTATCCTGCCTTTTTCTCATGCTCATTGCCCTGCGATGAGCCCAACTGCTCCATCTTCTGAGATTTCCCGAAGAGATACCCTGCCACGGCTCCCAGTATTCCCATGGGCGCGGTCAAATGCGCTTCCGAATCGGCCAGGATCACCACGAGAATGACGCCGAAAATAATGAAGATAACTTCGCCCGCGCCGATGATGTGCGCCGCAGAATAACGGCCTTTCGTCAGGAACACGAGGACAGTGGCGAGAAGCGCTATCACTGCCAGGCTGATCGCAATGATCTCCAGAAGCCGGTAGCGCTCCAACGATAACTTGAGGGTCATGTAAACCTTGTCCGTGGCCAGGGCCGGTGCTGGTTCGCTTGACGCAGCCTCTGGAGTCTGAGCTTTTGCCTTGTAATCGAACTCTTCGGTGAGATCTTCTGCTCCAAACGTCGTACTGATGGCAAACAACAACCAAAGGAGCAGCGAAAGTGATAACGTTATAGGTCTCATTATTGTTTCGCTCCTTTTTTATTGAGCAAGTCAAGAAGTTTGGAATAGTACTCCACTTCGTCCAAGGACCGGTTTTTGATGGCTTGCTCGCGTCGCTGCGTAAAACTCGCAATAGCATTTGTTAGGGCAGCAGGAGAGATATCCTTTATCTTCTGCTCGAATTCCTTATACACTGACGGGTCCACCGTTTTCTTCTGCGACTGGTCAGATGCTGTTCGTTGCTGATTGTAGGACGGATTCTCGCTCGGAAGTGTCAAGGCTCTCAACTCGCCGCAGAAGCCTGCACGCTCTACGAGAGCGGTAATCATGATCCCGTACATAACCATACAGATTGCAAGCCCGATTGTGCGTTTCATCCCACCCTCCTTCGTATTACTGATAGGAAAACGGTTGTGCGGAGGCGGTTAAAGGCGCAACCGTGTTGTTTCTGACCCGCTGAAATTGTGCCGCTGACGTTGCCCGCCGTGATCGCGTAAGGAGTATTGGTGATTTTCATAAAGCAAACGGTTTCACGGTCTCTTACGTCGACGAAGGATTAGCGGCGCGGCAGCAATTGCGAGGAGTCTTTTCATAAGTCACCGATTCTCATCGAATGCATACGTCACCTCGCTGAAAGGATACATTTTACAGGTAATCACGGCAAGGAAGCAAGAGGTGATTTTCTAGTATAGATAGATAGAAACGGCAGGCGCGGAACGCGGGCAAGGCGGGAGGGGGGAGAGAGAAGACAGTAGTCAGGAGACAGAATACAGCCCCGGTGCAATCAGGACATAGGTAACAGTTGTGGGTCAAGACATGGGTAACACTTTTGGGGTTAGAGGTTACATGTTTTGATCACTGTTGACCAGCTTCCAGCGGGCGGATATCCGCCCGCTG
>JBEKYJ010000032.1:0-25609 GCA_049511095.1 Verrucomicrobiia bacterium | reverse complement strand
CCTTGTGAATCTGTGCAAGCCCATGTTTCTGGCGTGGCCGCTGGCGGTGTTCGCCCTGGCATACCTGCATCGCGTGTCGCTGTGGCGAATCGCGGCCATGGTTGCCGCAGTGCTTGTGATGGTCGCTCCTTGGACATGGCGCAACTATCTCGTTACGAACGGTGCATTTCTCCCGGTCGCCGCCGAGAACGGTGGAGTCACCACCTTCATCGGGAACTACCAGCCGACCCTCGGTTTGTGGGAGGGGCCGGGGAAATCGAGGTGGATGCTTGCCGTGGCGGAGATTGCATCGCAGCATCCAGGTGCGTCGGCCGTTGAACTCGATCGTATTTTTTATGCGGCGGCCTTGGATCAGGTGAGTCGGAATCCTGCCAAGGCGGCCGGGATGTTTGCGCGCAAGTGCGGACGATTCTGGTTTCTCAGCGCGGCGCGGCGCGAACAGACTGCCTCGTTCTTCATCCAGATTGCCTATCTGGCGCTGCTGGGAATTGGCTTGTGGCGGCGGCGGCCTTGGGGCCCCGAGATCGTCTTGATGTTGACCTTGATTGCCTACGTCATGCTGATTCATGCACTCAGCTATGCCGATATGCGGTTCGACCTTCCCGTGATGCCCTTGGTGTGTGCCTTGGCCTGTGCCGCGTTTCATGCCAGCGAGCGCAGGACAGAATTGATTGCTTCGGCGGCGTGTTGAACGTGAAAGCGCTGTTTGACGGTCTCGTGCCCCGCAGTGCCGAACCGTTGGCGCAGTTCGGGATTGGCCATCAGGCTGCGAAGTGCAGCCGTCCACTCCTCCGCGCGCGTCGCCAGGAAACCGTTGACCCCGTGCGTGATAATACTCTTGTTCACTCCGACGGGGGACGCCACCACGGGGATGCCGCAGGCCATGTACTGAAGGAGTTTCACGCCACACTTGCCTTGTTCCCATGACGTATCGGGCAACGGAGCGATACCGACCCCGATCTGCGACAACTCTTCCATTTCCGTTTCCAACCGCCACGGACGAAACTCCACTCCGAACCCGAGTTGGGTCGGGTCACCCGAGGCGATGACCCGCGGCTTGGTTCCCAGCGTTTCGAAGACTGGCTTCAATGGTTTGAGGTACGGCAGCGTGGTGCGGCTGCCAATCCAGCCGATGACTCCCGAGGCGACGGACTTCGGGTACGTCTCGACAGAAATCGAACTGGGCACGACCGTGACACGGCGATTGAAGCGGGCGGCGTATTCGGCGAGAAAGTTGTTGCCCGCGATAACCGCGGCTGCGTGCCGCAAGATGTCCTGCACCACCGCTTCGCGGTGCAGCCAGCGTAGCGGTCGCGAACCGCCAACGCGCGGCAACCAGATTGCATCGTCAAAGTCGAAGACCAGCGGTTTGCGGGCGGCGAGTTTTCTCTCGAATCCTGAATACAAACCGGGGAAAACTCCCTTTTGCACAAACACGGCATCGAAATCGCCAACGCGCTGCAAGTCGGCGCGACGGCGTCGCCACGCGGCTTGGAACGCAGCGCGTCGGGAGCCGCGCGGTCCGGAATCGAGATAGAGGCTGCGATACAGGGCAGCATCGGTCGCGGCCGAAACTTCACTGGCGATGCCGAGCTTCTGCAGCCACGGCAGCAATTGATACACGCGGTACCGGCTGGACGGGCCAAGTTCGGTGGTTTGTGTAAGGAAGAGGACCTTCACAGTTTCCACGCGTACTTGGCGACGGGCCAATACTCACGTTCTCCGACGGCCACGCGGGCGAGTGCGGCAGCTTGGACGACCAGCCGCAGGATGGGCAATTGCCACCGGGGATAGTGTTTGCGATAAAACGCAAACAGGCTGCGATAGCGATGCCCCAACGCGTTGCGGCGGTCGGCCTTGCTGCTTTCGCCGCCAAGGTGCGTGACCGTGGCGTCGGCGATGAAGAACACGCGCCAGCCGGTCTGCCACATCCGCCAGCATAGGTCGACCTCTTCAAAGTAAAGAAAGAATCGTTCGTCGAGAAGTCCCAAGTGCTCCAGCGCCGTGCGTCGCAGAAGCAGGCACGAGCCCATCAACTGGTCGACATCGCTCGTCTCATCATGCTCCCACCCGCTCAGACGATAGCTCGCGAGGCAGCGGCTGTAAGGAAACAGGCGGCTCAACCCCAGTTCGTCGCAGACCATCGCGCCGAGCGTCGGGAACGCGCGACAGGATGGTTGCAGCGTGCCGTCAACGTTGACGAGGCGCGGCCCGCACGCGCCGACGTCGGGTTGGGAGCTCATGAACTTCTGGAGCTTTTGCAGTTCCGCATGTTCCAACAACGTGTCCGGATTCAACAAGAGGATGAAGGCCGTCGCGCACGCACGAATGCCCTGGTTGCATGCCACCGCAAAGCCCTTGTTCTGGCCATTCTTGATGAGTTCAACTGTTGGGAAGTCTTGGGCGACCATCTCAGCGCTGCCGTCCGGGGAAGCATTGTCGACAACGATGATCGGCGCCATGTTGATCGGCGTTGTCAGCTTGTGCAGGCACTTCCGCAACGCGTCGCGGCAGTTGTAGCTGACAATGACGATAGTGCAAGACGAGTTCATCGCATCAAAACCAGAGATCCCGTGCCAGACTCTTCCATGAATTTGAGTAGCAGTGATAACGCCCGGCTGCAAGCTCGGAGAAGATCGCCGGCAGACGACGGATTCGCGACGGCGGCAGGTTGCCCCGCGCTTGCATGTGGGCGATTTTAGAATCAAGCATGGGGATGATGTGCGGTTCCACCGTGACGCCGTCCGCGGCGAGCAGGCGTTCACGGGCGGCGATGTAGTTGGCGGCAGCGGCGGCATAGATCTCGGCGTGCGGCATCCTGGCGTTATCGAGTTGCTCGTCGAATCCTCGTTTGCGCGCGCCGAGTTGATTGCTCGAATGTTGACGGTACTTGATCAACGGTTGTGGGATGAAAGCCAGTCCGCCCGTGGCCGCCATAAGAAGGGCGATCCAACCATCGTGCACCCAGCCTTCCGGAATGGGGAGGATCAGTTTCCGAGATTCGGCCTTGATCGCTAAAGTTGCACCGGTGACCACGTTTCGACGAAGGAGCAGGGACACGGCTTTGCCGTGAGCAAAACGCGCCTGCTCGCGTGGACCGAATCGGACAACGTTCCATAATCGGTAGCCGAGCGGGTTCAATGCGGCGTCGACGATCTCGGCATCCGAAAAGAATGCGGCAGCCTTCGGGTTGGATCGAAATGCCATCTCGGTCGTCTGCAATCGGTTGGGGAGCCAAACATCGTCCTGGTCGGAAAGCACAATGATATCGCCTTCGCAGAGGGAGATCGCCTTCTCGAAACCCCTGGTCGAACCAACCGTCGTGGCGTGCAGGTGCAATCGAACCGGGAACGTGACGTTGTGTGAGAACTCATTGACAATCTGGATGGTCGAATCCGTGGACCCGTCGTCGCAGACAACCAACTCATCCGGGAGGCGCGTTTGCGCCGCGATGCTTTCCAATTGGTCGCGCAGGAAGCGCGAGCCATTGAACGTGCATAGGGCTACCGACAATCCAGGTTTGTCCATCTACTTTTCCGCCGTGACGGCGATTTCTTCGCCCAGTTGACACCCCAATGCGACGAGGACGTATTCCACGAATTGGAATGCTTTTCCCTCGATGCGAACAAGAATCGGCTGCCGGCTGCCCCACGCATGTTGGCCCGTGCGACGGATGGCCTGACTGGCGGTAAACAACCGATCAGCATCCCTGATTGTAGTCCAGACGTGAATGGTACGGAAACCCGTTTCTGTCACCAAGCGGTGCAGCGAGGGGACATTGATAGGGGAAGAGGCCGTCATGGTGATTTCCTCAAACCCAGCCATTTGCGGGCAACAGCGCGGTCGGCATCGTCCACCATCGACGTCCATGCGATGACTGCAAAGATCGACAGGGTGACAAGCAGAAACAATCCTTTCGCGCCATGACCAACGGGAAGCGCCGCGAGTGCGAGCATGGTCAGGGTCACCGCCATGCCAATGGCCAAAGTACGCAGGGACGCACTGCTTTGCGGCAATACGTGTTTCGCCATGAAAAGGAGAGCGATCGTATCCACAATAATCCGGCCGACCCAAGCGATGGCGGCACCGTCAATGCCATCCGTTCGGATGAGGAACCAAATACCTACGAAATAGCACGGCAACTCTGCGAGGTGGAGCTTTGCAGTCAAGTCAGGCCGCCCTGCCGCCTGAACCAGCGCAAACGGGATCTGCGCGAGGCTGTTGATGAACACCCCGACGGCCAGCCATTGGAGCACGTGGGTGCTATGCTCGGCAAATGCTGCGCCGAGCCACAGTGTCAGAGTAGGTTGCGCGAGCGTTACGATCAGCAGGCACGACGGAAACAGCGCGAGCATCATGTAGGTCGTACCTCGCCCAAACAACCTTGTGGCGCGGGCGGGGTCGTTGGTCAGACTGCTCGAGAACGCGGGGAATAACACGCTGACCAGAGCGGCGGGAATGATCCATAGCTTCGTCACCACGTCATACGGAGTGGCGTAATAAGCGACTGCGGTCGTCGACACCAGTGCGGCCAGCAGGAAGCGATCCGAGAACGTCATCAGTGGTCCAATAATGTTGCTGATCGTCATCCAACTGCCGAACCGTATCAAGGGCATGACCGTCGTGCGGTCCAAAGAAAACGTTCGTCGGATCACCGGCATCACACGAAAGCAAAGCGCCAGATAAGCGAGCCACGCAGCCAGGCGAATGACCGCCAAAATCAGGGCCACAGCGAAGATGCTGTGCGAGAAGGGCAGCACGAACAACGGCCCGACAATGCTGCAAACTCCCTGTGAATGGCCACCGCGTTGAGAAGCCCAAATCGCTGGCGCGCCGCGAGGATCGCCGTCAAGCCGCCGGTCCCGAGCACGATAGGCATGGTCCCAGCCAACAGGTACAGTGCTTGTAAGGTCTCGGGCTGAAGTTCTGTCGGAATTTTTAAGACGCCATGGATGAGCCATGGCGCGATCGCTGCGACCATCAGCGCGGCCACGAAGCCCAGTCCCATCAGCAGCATCCATGCTGTCCAGATTTCCATGGCCAGTCTTTCTTCCGGTACGTTCCCGAGCCTTTCGGCGACCAGCTTCGTCAACGCGCGCCCCAAGCCGAGGTCGAGAAAGCTGAAATAGCCGATGAGCATCCAGATCAGGCTGAGTACTCCGTAGCGCTGAATACCAAGTCCCTGGATCAAGCGCGGCAGGGCAATAATGGCCGCCACCAACGGCGCGCCCTGGCCGATCAAGTTCCACAGGGTGTTGCGCGCCAGTAGTTGGCCTGAAGTGCGAAAGTCGATTTTCATCTGGTGCACCGGCAAGATCGCTTGGCGGCCATTCTAACCTCACGTCCGGCGACGCGGGCAAGGAAAATAGATTGTTTGACCACTGGAAGCATCGTTTTGTATGCTCTGAGCGACAAACCTGATGACGAGGCGAATCCTATTTCTGTATCTGACGAAGCACTCCGGCCACTATTCCGCCGCGATCGCGGTCGAAGCGGCCATGCGCCGGCTCGACGCGCACGTGGAGTCGATGCTGTTGGATTCGTTCAGCCATGCCAACCCTGTGCTTTCGAAGGTGACGCTGAAGGCCTACTTGGCCGCGCTCAAGACGGCGCCCGAAATCTGGGAATGGATGTACGACAACGCCGAATTCAAGGAGCGCACGGCGAAAATCCGCGAATTGCTCAATCGCGGCAACTCGCGCAAGCTGCAGAGGGTGCTGGACGAGTTCGATCCCGACACCATCGTATGCACGCAGGCATTTGCCTGCGGCGTGATGGCATCCTGGAAGCGTGCGACGGGACGCAAGACGCCCGTGCTCGTCGGCGTCCTGACGGATTTTGTGGCTCATCGCTACTGGGCCGATCCCGACGTCGATCTCTACATCGCCCCCAGCGAGGAAACACGACGGAACCTGATCTCGCAGGGCGTGCCTCTGGAACGCGTGGCGGCGTTCGGCATCCCCACCAACGAGCGGTTCCAGCTACCCGTTGACAAGGAGGCGGTGATCAAGAGTCTCGGGTTGAAATCCGATCTTCCCAAGATCCTCGTGATGGGAGGCAGCCTCGGTCTTGGTCCGATGAAGTCCGTGATCCGCAAGCTCAACAAACTTCCGCAGCCGTTCGACATTATCGTCGTCACGGGCAAGAACGAAGAGCTTCAGGAGCAATTGGCGCGCAAGGGCCCCCAATTGCGCCATACCACGAAAATCCTTGGTTTCGTCGAAAATGTTCATGAATTGATGGAAATTGCGGAGATGATCATCACCAAGCCCGGCGGCATCACCACCGCCGAGGCGCTGGTGAAGAAGCTGCCCATGATCATCATCAACCCCATTCCCGGCCAGGAAGCCAAGAACACAGAATATCTGCTTTCCCAGAACGTCGCGGTCGAGGCCGAGGACGCCAACGACGTGATGCTGTTTGTGGACGAGTTCCTCCGCAACCCGCGCAAGCTCTGGACGATGCGCGAAGCGGCCGCCGCGCTGGGTCGTCCCCGCTCCGCGGAAAACGCGGCCCAAGAGATCCTGAAACGGCTGACCGCACGATCCGCTGTGGCAGCATGAAGTATTATCGGCTCAAGTTCGCGGAATGGGTATCCCGACTGTTCCCGCGCCGAATGAGCTACGGCTTGGCCCGTCGGCTCGCGGATCTCTATGTTGTATTCGACCGTCGCGGTCGGGAAAGCGTCATTTCCAATCTCAAGCAGATCCAAGTCGGCAGCGGTGTCGCCCTCTCGCCGCGCGCGTTGCATTCGCTGGCGCGCGAGAACTTTCTGAATTTCGCCAAATTCCTCGTCGACTTTTTCAAATTCCTGCACCTTGATCGCAGGCGCATGGAGCGGATCGTGCACTTCGGCAACCTGCCTGCGGTGCTGGACGATCTGCTCGGCCATGGGAAAGGGATCATTTTCGTCAGCGCCCACCTCGGCAACTGGGAACTTGGTGCCGCCGCGATCGCCGCGCTGGGCTACAAGGTCAACGCTGTCGCGTTGTGGGTGCCCGACAGGAAACTCAACGACCTCTATCAGCACTACCGCGCGTCTCGCGGCATCGTTGCCATTCCCTTCGGCCGCGCTGCGCGCGAGTGCATCGCGGCGTTGCGTCGCAATGAAATCGTCGCCGTGGTCGGTGATCGCGATTTCACGGCATCGAACCACACGGTCGAATTCTTCGGTCGGCCGGCGCGGTTGCCCGACGGCCCGGCGAAACTGGCCCTCGTGACCGGCGCGCCCCTGTTGCCTATCTTTATGGTGCGTCTGCCGGACGATACGTTTGCGTACATCGTGGAGGAGCCGATCTGGGCGGACAAGTCGCGACACGCGGTTGACGGCGTGGTGCGGCAGATCGCGATGGCGCTGGAGCGAGTCATTCGCCAACACAGCGAGCAATGGTTTCTCTTCCACAATCTTTGGGACATCGAGTCGGACCGCGCCTTAGCGACGGCCACCTCATTTGGTTTGCCCGTGAAGGACGCGACGGACTCGGACGCAAACCGAGCCGCCACCCATGAGTAGCCGGCTGATCGCGCTGATCCCCGCATTCAACGAGGCGGCGCGGGTCGGGGATGTCGTCGCCAAGACACGCCCGCACGTGGACGAAGTCGTGGTGATCGACGACGGTTCGACCGACGACACGGCGGTGGTTGCGAAAAAAGCCGGAGCAAAGGTTCTTCGCCACGAACAGAACCGCGGGAAGGGTGGAGCCATCGCCACGGCGCTGGACTGTTTTGAGCGCTCCGACGCCGAGTTCGCCATATTTCTGGATGCCGATGGCCAGCATGATCCCGCGGAGATCAAGAGGTTCGTGGAAACGGCCCAGCGTGAGAACGCGGACATGGTCGTAGGCACGCGCATGAATGACGTGCGGGACATGCCACGGGTGCGGCGGTGGACAAATCAGTTCACGTCCTGGGTCACGGGCAAGCTGGCGCGCCAGAAGATACCTGATAGTCAATGCGGTTACCGCTTGTTACACCGCACGGTGCTGAAGGATTTCAAGTTCTCCACCGCACGCTTTGAGACCGAGACGGAGATGCTCATTCAGGCAGGCCGCGCCAGCCATAAGATCGCCAACGTCCCCATCCGCACCATCTACGAAGCCGGTCGCGCCAGCCGCATCCGGCCGTGGCGCGACACTGTGCGCTTCTTCAGGCTGGTGAGGAAGTATTGGTAGGAGATGGGCCGTACATCCCACAGAACCGTAAATCTTCTGGGCTGACAAGGGCCCAGTGGCGTGCTACACGTAGCAACCCTTATGGGCTGGATTCACCAATTCATAGACCTGTTTCTGCACTTGGACAAGCATCTGAATGACGCAATGCAGGCGCACGGGACAGCTTGGACGTATGTGCTTTTGTTTGTGATTATTTTCTCGGAGACCGGGTTTGTCGTGACACCGTTCTTGCCGGGCGATTCGCTGTTGTTCGCGGCCGGAGCGCTCGCGGCAACGCCGGGCAGCCCGTTGAGCGTGGCGTGGTTGTGTGGGTTGCTCTGTGCTGCCGCCATCGGCGGGAACACGGTGAACTACTCAGTCGGACGGCTATTCGGCGACAAGCTGGCGATACGCTTCCCGCGAATCGTGAAGAAGGAGTACCTCGACAAGACGCACGCCTTCTACGAAAAGTACGGCGGCGAGACGATCATCATCACGCGGTTCGTGCCGATTGTGCGGACGTTTGCACCGTTCGTGGCGGGCGTGGGGCACATGACGTACCTGAGGTTCAGTTCCTACAATTTTCTGGGGGGTGCGTTGTGGGTGGGAATCTTGTTGTTTGGCGGGTACTGGTTCGGGCAATTGGAGTTCGTGAAGCAGCATTTCGGCATTGTGGAGCTGGCGATCATCGTCATCTCGGTGCTGCCGATGGTGATTGAATACTTGCGCCACCGCCGGAAAGTGTGATTAAGTTACGTGCCGCTCGAAGTCGGGACGTAGCGCAGTTTGGCTAGCGCGCTTGGTTCGGGACCAAGAGGTCGCGGGTTCAAATCCCGCCGTCCCGACCATCTTTTTCAAGATGGTCGGAGGGAGCCGGTCATGGCGCCCTGGTAAACCCAAAGCAATGACTAGCGGGCACGGTTACCGCGAAAACATCCATGCGCCACGGTGGTTTAGCTTCGCCACACGCTCCAATTGCTTCAACTTCGCAATTACTTGCTTTGCAGGAGGTGCGCCGGGTCTGTTGGCTCGGACGCCGAAAACGCGCGCGAGTCCTTCCGTGACCAATTCCTCCGACAAGTCCTTCCCGTTGATTTCGACAAGCGCGTAGTGTCGTGGCAGCTTGCTTTGGCCGCGCGCACCTTGCCACCGGGTGACGACTGTGAAGCGACCGTTTAGTTCTTGCGCGGTGAAACGAGCGGCCTCGCGCCCGATGGCCAGCACATTGGCGACGGGGATGTGGAAATACTTCGCTTGATTGGCGACTCGATCAGGGAACTCGTTTTCCGTCTCGGGCGTGTCAATGAAGTAGAGTCGGAAGATATATTCCTTCCCGTCGTGTCGTACGTGAAAACTGTCGCCATCGTTGGCGTGGTTCGGGATGAGGATGCAATCCTTGAGCGTCTGCCACTCCTCGGTTGCGCATGCCAACCGCGCGAGGCAGAAGGTCGTCAGCAAAAGGCTGGCGACCAGCGCCAACCGGGATTTGCCAGTCTGGCGGCGCTCAATGCGGGAGCCAGACCGGCTTGCCATGAAATTTGACGCCCTTATGCTCCAGCGCCTTGAGGAGCTTGCTTATCCAGTGCAGGAAGTTGTCGAACCGTCGCAGCACAGCTTCTTCAGAAGCCTGCTCCGCGTTACCCGCGCCAGCGAGCAGGGACGTGGCGCCGGTTTGGTGAACATGAATGCCGCGGGCGCGGCGCATCAACTCAGTTTTCCAGCGTTCCAACGCCCCCATGCGCGCTTCGAGTGTGGAATCGGCCGGTTTGATCTTCTTCAGCACATCCTTGTCGGCAGAGACCAACAGCCCGTGCTTGACGAACAGATCGACAATGACCGGGCCCAGCCGCTCCACCGCTTCGAGGTGCTCGAAGGCGGGCGGTACAGGAATGCTTTCCGTGTGGACAGTGGCGGCCAGCAAGGCAGGTGCGGATCCCGCGTCCTTGACCGATTCGGCAGCGGGGCCGAACGACCTGATGATGCGTGAGGTGCCATGATGAAGACCGCCGACGCGCAGCACGTTGACGGCACTGTGCTCGGCCTTCAGTTCGCTGTCGATCTCCTCGCGCGTCGCTACAGAAAGCGTCAGACTCTGAGATTGAGCATCCACCGTCGCGCGCAGCGATTTTACCCTGAACAATTCCTGCATCCCCTCGACGCTGTGCGCATTCTCAAAGCCGATCAGATCGTGTGGCGTCAGCGCATCGATTATGGGAAGCACATCCTCTGCAGGTGGACTGAGTTGCACGCCGAGACTGTTGTGGACGGCGAGGGAAAGACGGTCAAAATTTGGATGCTTCTCCGCGCCGCCGAACATTCCGCCGAATAGTGCCATAGCACTCCTTTCCGCCGGGGTGACTGAAGCACTTTACCGCCGCCATCTACCGAATTGCAAGCCTGCAGTGTCGAAGCAGGAAGACGGGTTGGCGATTCCTTCGCGAAACAGCACGTGTTAGCTGGCCAGCTTCCAAACGGTCGTCGCCATGCCCTTGACTGGGTTGCGATTTGTCGATAGTGTGATTGCTTGAGTTTATGCGGAAGCGCGCGACGGTCTTTTACGTGGGGAGGGTGCAGGGGGTCGGATTTCGGTACACCGTGCGTGAGATTGCATGCGGATATGAGTTGACCGGTTATGTCCGCAACCTGCATGACGGACGCGTCGAGTTGGTGGCCGAAGGCATCGAGGAGGAGGTCAAGGCGTTTCTGGAGGCGGTGCGCGCCAGCCAGCTCGGCAGTCACATCCGAAATGAAGACGCGAATTGGGAGCAAGCCGCGGGAGTGTTCCGCGGCTTCGACATACGGTATTGATTGATGGACGCGATTCGAACAGAACATCTGACAAAGAAGTACGATCTCGGGTGGCGCAAAGGCCGCTTGCTGGCACTGGACAAGTTGAATCTTCGCGTGCGCGAGGGCGAGGTGTACGGCCTGCTCGGGCCAAACGGCTCCGGCAAGAGCACGACGCTGAAGCTGGTGCTCGACCTGATCACGCCGACCGAAGGCAGCGCGTGGATTTTCGACGTGCCCTGCAACAAGGTGGTGTCGCGGTTGCACGTGGGCTTTCTTCCAGAGAATCCGTATTTTTACCGCTATCTGACCGGGGCCGAGACGCTGGAGTTTTACGGCAAGCTGTGCGGCATGGGTGGCGTGGCGCTGCAGAAGCGGATCGCCGAACTCTTGGAGTTGGTCGGACTGACCAAAGCACGCGATCGTCGACTCTCGGGCTACTCGAAAGGCATGTTGCAGCGAATCGGGTTGGCGCAGGCGCTCATTCATGATCCAAAATTGTTGCTGCTCGACGAGCCGACCGCCGGCGTGGATCCCATCGGCAGCAAGGACATTCGCGACCTGATTCTGCGCTTGAAGGGCATGGGCAAGACGGTGCTGCTGAGCTCGCACCTGCTGGCGCAGGTGCAGGACGTGTGCGACCGCATCGGCGTGCTGAACCTCGGCCAGATGATCTTGGAGGGTGAGGTCCAGACGCTTATCAGCGATCAGCGGCGGTTGAGCATCACGGTGCAGGATTTGCCCGAGGCGGCGCGGGCGCGGATCGAGGAGACGGTGCGGGCCGCAGGCGCATCGGTGGTATCGGTCGGGCATCCGCAAACGACGCTGGAGTCACTATTCCTCGATGCCCTGAGGAAAGATGAACGAGGGGCCGGCCAACATGACTGAGACCGCTGTCGCCTTACCGTCTGCCAGCCAGGATCACGTAGGATTTTCCCTGAACCGCGTGGGGGTGATCGCGGTGAACACCCTCACGGAAGCAGTGCGGCAGAAGGTGTTCAACTTTTTCCAGATCATCGGTTTGGTATTTATCGCGTCGGCGAGTTTTTTTGCGCAATTCACTTTCGGCGAGCAGATGAAATTCATCAAGGACACATGCCTGGGGGTCATTTCAGTGATCAGCACCCTGATTGCCATCGTGGGCACGGCGCAACTGTTGCCGAGTGAGGTGGAAAACCGGACGATTTACACGATTCTGGCGAAACCGGTCCGGCGCTTCGAGTTTTTGCTCGGAAAATTCTTCGGCAGCCTGTTGCTATTGGTGTTGAGCATGATGGCCATGAGCATTCTGTTTGGCGCGGTGCTATGGATCAAGGAGCAGGGGATGATCCGCGAACTGAGCCAGACGTACCTCGGCGAGTCGGCGGCCGACAAGGCGGACGCGAGCCAGCAGATCAAACGGCTGGAGACGGAGGCGGTCGACGTGGATTTGGTAAAGGCGATAGCCGCCGACCTTGCGAAAGCAACGCTGGTGGCCTCGATTACCCTGCTGGTCTCGACGTTTTCGACGTCGCTGGTCTTCAACGTGGTGGTTCCGTTCATGGTGTTTGTGGCGGGAATGTTGCGCGGAACGGCAGTTGAAATGTGGGGCGGGCACCAGTTACTGATGGCGACGTTGGCGGTTGTGCCCGATTTCGGGTTATTCAGCATTGCCGATGAAATCAACCTCGGCAACGTCGTGCCTTGGGCGCACGTTGGCGAGATCATCGTCTACGGCTTGGCGCGGACATTGATCGTTGTTGTTGCCGCGCATTTGATATTCTCCCGGCGCGAGATTTAGGATCATGCGAACGAAGCTGCTCGTGGCAATTGTTCTATTCGGTACAGGATTGATCCTGCTGCCGATGGAGAACGCCGTTCGTGCCCAGCGGCTGCGCATGAAATACGGCGGGGCGCGGGTGACCTTCGAGTTGCGCGAAGCGATCGGTCAGAACCTCGCGATTGCGCTGTTGGCGGGGATGCGTGGCGTGGTGGCGGACTTCTTGTGGCTCAATAGCCACACGTTCTGGGAAAAAAAGGAATGGCTGCGGCAATACCGCGATATGGAGGTTGTCGTCACGCTCCAGCCGCAGTCGGTGCTCTTTTGGGACCTCGGCCAGTGGCACATTGCCTGGAACATCGGTTACGGGTCGTTATCCGATCCGAAGAACCGCACCAAGGCTGAAGGGATCAAGCGCGAGCACGAATGGCATCAGAAGGCGCGCGAGTTCCTCGAACGCGGGATTGAAAACATCCCGAACAAGTACGACCTGTACTTCGCGATGGGCTGGCTCTATTACGAAAAGTTGAGCAAGGATTGCGACGAACCACCGTGTCGGGACGCTTTGTGCAGGGCCACCGAGTATTTTGGAAAGGCTGCGGCTTTTCGCGAGGCGCCGCAGTTTGTTCCGCGCGTCTATGCTCGCGCACTGGAGAAGTGCGGCACCCTGAGGGCCGCGTACGAAGAATGGAAACGCCTCTGGTCACTGGATCACTCCACGACGGAGCAGACGTGGAGCATCATTGAACGCGAAATTCGTCGGCTGGAAAACGAATTGCAGATTCCCAACGCCCAGCGCGTATTCCCCCCATCGACCTCATGACCACAGCCAACACCAAACTCCGCTACGCAATCCTGAGCGACATTCATGCGAACCTCGAAGGTCTCGAAGTCGTCTTGAAGGACTCGCTGGAACAGAAGTGCACCCACTACGTCTGTCTTGGTGACATCGTTGGCTACGGCCCGAACCCGAAAGAATGCCTCGCCGCCATTCGCGGCCTCGAGTGCCCCGTCATTATGGGCAACCACGACGAGTATTGCGCTTCCGAAATGGAACTCGTCGGCTTCAACGCCATGGCCGCCGAAGCCATCCGCTGGACCCGCACCCAGTTGACCGCCGAAGAGAAAGAATGGCTCCGCGAACTCAAATACGTCCGCCACGTCGAATCCTTCACCATCGTCCACGCCACCCTCGATTTGCCCGAACGCTGGGCCTACGTCTTCGACCGCCTCGCCGCGCAATCCAGCTTCAACTACCAGCACACCGCCGTCTGCTTCAACGGGCACACCCACGTCCCCGTCGCCTTCGTCCGCAGCCCGACCGGCCTCCAAGGCGGCCTCTACTCGAAAATCAAAATCGAAGTCGGCCGCAAATACTTCGTCAACGTCGGCTCCGTCGGCCAGCCCCGCGACCGCAACCCCAAAGCCTCCTACGTCATCTTCGATCTCCTCACCAATATGATCGAACTGCGCCGCGTCGACTACGACATCCCCAAGACGCAAAAGAAAATCCGCGCCGTCGGCCTGCCCGAGTCGCTCGCTGAACGCCTCAGCCACGGCCGTTAAAATAATTCGTGTTCCTTCGGGCCGGTTGGCGGTTTATTATCCGCCGCCATGCGGATTCTCATCATCAAACCCAGTTCGCTCGGCGACGTCGTCCACGTTCTGCCGACCGTCAACCTCATCCGCCGACGCTTTCCAGACGCCCACATCTCCTGGCTCATCAACGACGCTCTTACCTCGCTTCTCAACCACTCGCCGATTATCAACGAAGTCATCGGGTTTCCCCGGCATCAATACGCCAGGCTTCCCGCCCTCGTAGGCCGATTGCGCCAAAACCGCTTCGACATCGTCATTGATCTCCAGGGACTTCTCCGCAGTGGATTGATGACCTGGCTCACCCGCGCCCCGCGCCGCATCGGTTTGTCGGATGCCCGCGAAGGCGCGCGATTCTTCTACAATGAAATCGTCGACGTCCCCCACACCCACGCCGTTGATCGCTACCTCTGCGCCGCGCGCCATCTCGGTTGTGAAGCCACTCCCATCGAGTTCCCCCTCGGTGTCTCCGCACCGATCAAATCCGAAGGCCTCATTGCCGTGAATCCTTCCGCTCGCTGGGAAACGAAACTCTGGGGGAACGATAACTTTGCCGAACTCGTCCGCCGACTGCCCCGCGACCGCGTCGTGCTCACCGGCTCCAGCGCGGAACGGGACACGGTCGAACAAATCGCCCAAGGCAACCGCAATCTTGCCGGGCAAACCGACCTCTTCCAACTTGCGGAACTCTATCGCCGCTGCGCCGTCGTCATCACCAACGACAGCGGCCCGATGCACGTTGCCGCCGCTGTCGGCACCCCTGTCGTCGCGATCTTTGGGCCGACCGACCCCGCCCTGACCGGCCCCTACGGCAACCACCACGTCGTCTTGCGTGCCGGCATCCCGTGTTCCCCGTGCTTCAAAGGCCATTGCACAAACGCTGTCCTCATGGAGTGCATGAAACTCGTCACCGTCGAGCAGGTGTTGGCCGCAACCAGACGTAGTGTCCCCATTTGACGGGCCTTCACCGCGCCGGCGGGCTTGATCGTGTCGTCCTTGGCTTCGACGGGTCCAGCTAATCCTGCCGGTTCACTGGTCATTCATACCGAAGCGCTTCGATCGGATCGAGCCGCGACGCCTTCCAAGCGGGATAGTAACCAAAGGTAATCCCAACAGTCACCGATACTGCGACGGCGGCGATGATTGCGGGCAGCGATGGAAGCGTCGGCCAGTTTAGAAACGCTGTGACAGCGAGCGACACGCCGCGGCCCACCAAAATTCCAGCCACACCGCCCGCCAGACAGAGTATGACGGCCTCGACCAGAAACTGCCGCAGAATGTCGCGCGCCCGAGCGCCGACGGCCATTCGCAATCCGATTTCGCGTGTTCGCTCGGTCACTGAAACGAGCATGATGTTCATGATGCCAACACCGCCGACGACTAGCGAAATCGTCGCGACGACGAGCAACAGATTGGTCATGACGTGGCTGGTGGAGGCAAGCGCCTTCGCGAATTCGGTCAGGTTGAAAACCCGGAAATCGTCGAGCTTGCCGGGTTGATTGGGCAGCGCGCTGGGTGGAAGATGATGCCGTTCGCGCATCAGGTCGGTGATCTGGCGCATGGCCACAGGGATATCCTGCGGCGTGGCGGCGGACACCCAGATGTCATCCAGGTCGGAGAACCGCGTTAACTGGGGCATGTCCGCCGCCTGAACGGCCGACTGCTGCGGATAAACCTGCACCTGCTGGTTCGGGTAAAGCTGGTTGAGCGTATTGATCTGGCTGGACGAGGAAGCCGCTGCTGTCTGCGTCGACTGCCTTTGGCCACTCACCCGATATTTGATTGTGGTCCAAGGGTACAGGATAAAGTCGTCTTGGTCATTTCCCGCCATGTCCGCACCCTTGTGGCTGAGAACGCCGAGCACTTTCATGGAGACATTGCTAAAGCGAATTTCTTTCCCGATCGGCGGTTCGCCGCCGAACAACTCCTTGACGATGGTCTCCCCAATGAGGCAGACGGCCCGCACGCCGCGCACATCGTCGTCCGTGAAAGGTTCACCCTCCGCAAGGGCCCACTGGCGGACCACCAAGTAATCCGGCGTCGTGCCGAGCTGCCGACGTGGACGCCAATTGTGGTTGCCGTACACGACCTGCCCCCTGCAGTCCACGCTGGGAGCGACGCATGCGATGGCGCTGCAATCTTGGCGGATCGCATCTGCGTCCATGGTCGTGACGGTCGACCGCCCGCCGGAGCCTGAACTGATACCGCCAATGACAATCTGTGCGGGATCGATCTGAATGACATTGGCGCCTAGGCTGGCGATGGTCTGCTCGATGGAATGGGAAGAACCCCGGCCGATTTCCATCATCGCGATGACAGCGGCGATGCCGATAATAATGCCCAGACAGGTCAGCCCCGAACGCATGACGTTCCGGCGCAGCGCGCGCAACGCCATGCGAAGGATTCGGATTGCATTTTTCATAACGCGCCTTTCCAATGAACTCCGCCATCAGCGCCTGATAACTTTCGGAAGAAAGGGATTCACCGCGCCGGTTTGCGAGGCTTGGGCGTCCTCACCGGTGACAACTGCTTGACCTTCCCGCAACGTGTCTGCCGTGACTGCCGTGTTGGCGCCGTCCGAAACTCCAACTTTCACCTCCAGCGGCTGGACAAATTCACCATCCTTCAACCAGATGACACCGTGACGATCTTTTGCCTGTTTTTCCTGGTTCGAAGGTTTTGCGCTCGTTGGCGAATCGCCCGGCGCGTCAAGTTTTGATCGGGCAGCCGGTAAAATCTGCGCCAGCGAAGACGGGGACCAACGAAGTGCCACGTTGGGAACCAAGAGCGCGTTGGACTCTTTGCGTACCACGAAATGGACATTGGCGGTCAGATATGGCAGCAAGACATTGTCAGGGTTTTCGGTATTGACCTCGACAGTGTACATCACGACGTTCTGGGTCATCGTTGCGTTGAGGCGCACCTTTCCGACCGTGCCTTGAAACTCGCGGCCCGGAAAAGCGTCCACCGTGAACGTGACCGAAGCGCCCGGTTTGATGCGGCCGACATCGGCTTCGTTGACGGCCGCCCAGATTTGCATCTTCGTCAAATCCCGCGCGATAAGGAACAAGCTCGGCGCGTTCAGGCTGGCCACGACGGTCTGGCCGATGTTCACGCGACGGTCAATGATGACGCCTTTGACGGGCGACTTGATCGTGCAGAAATCCAAATTCCGCTGTGCCTTGTCCAAATCGGCCTGCGCCTGCGCGACTCCCGAACTGGCGACGGAGACATTGGCCTTGGCGACTTCATAATTCGCCTTGGCGGTATCGAGGTCCGCCTGTGAAATCAATTTGCTGGCGAACAATTCCTGCGAGCGTTTCCAATCCGCGGCGGCTTGGGCGAGCTTCGCGTTCATCTGTTCGAGATTCGCGGCGGCGCTCAATTCGCTTGCCTTGGCGACCGAGAGATCGGCGGCATAGACCGACTCGTCAATCTTCGCGAGCAGTCCGCCTTCGTCGATCACCGAGCCGTAGTCAACCGTCTTGCCGTCCCGGTCCGAGCCAAATGAACTAATGCGCCCGGCCACCTGCGCGCCCACGTCCACGACTTCCAGCGGCTCAATCGTGCCCGTCGCGGCAATCGTGGCCGCCACGTCGCCGCGTTTTACGACCGCCGTGCGGAATGACATTTTTGGGCCACTTCGCACATGCCACCACCAAGCCCCGGCTCCACAAGCCAGGGCCACGACAACAATTGCAATAACGGGCGTTTTCAGAAATCGCCGCATGGGATCATAGTCTCACACTCTGTTGCGTGCTTGTCCACCATTGTCCGACCGCGGGGCCGCGCAGGAACTCAAGCTTGGTCGTCTGGTCATCCTTTCCTTCAACTGAGGCGGACTTTCTTATTTTAGCCCTAACACTCGCAAAATCTAGCTTATCGGAACATTACCGTTCAGACAGTCGAAACTACCCGCCGGGGCCACAGATGTCGCTGCCTTTCGCGCGGCACATGCCGCCGCCGCCAAACCTTTTCTTGGAGTCTTGGAGGCTTGGTGGTAAAAATGGCTCGCATGACCGAACTCGAACAACGATTGCAATCGGCCCGCGCCGAGGCTGAGGCCGCGCTCGCCGCGTGCGCCGATCTTCCCGCGCTCGACCAGATCAAGGCCAAGTATCTGGGCCGCAGTGGTTCGGTGTCCGCCGCGTTGGAACAACTCGGCAAGCTTCCGAAAGAGGAAAAGCCGCGCATCGGCAAGCTCGCCAACGAGATCAAGAACATCCTGACCGCCGCCATCACCGCCAAGCGCGAAGAGTTGGAGGCGAAAACCGTCGCTTCAGGCCCAGCCATCGACATCACGTTGCCCGGCCGCCATCACCCGATTGGCCATCTGCATCCGCTCACGCAGGTGTTCGAGCGCGCCGTCACGATTTTCCGCCGCATGGGGTTCGCCGTCGAGGACGGCCCGGAAATCGAGGACGAGTGGCATTGTTTCGACGCGCTGAACACGCCCGCCGACCATCCCGCGCGCGACATTCAGGATACGCTCTACGTCGATCTGCCGTCTCACGAGAAATACGGGCGTTACGTCCTGCGCACGCACACGTCCCCCGTGCAGATTCGCACGATGATGAAGCAGAAACCGCCGATTCGCATCGTCGCCCCGGGCCGGGTGTTTCGCCGCGATAATCCCGATGCCACCCACAGCCCGACGTTTCACCAGATCGAGGGATTGTACGTCGACAAGAACGTCACCGTCGCCGACCTCAAGGGCACTGTCGAATTCTTCTTCCAGCAACTCCTTGACCCCGATACCAAAGTGCGGTTCCGTCCGCATTTCTTCCCGTACACCGAGCCGAGTTTCGAGATCGACCTGAGCACGCCGCACTTCCGCGCGCGCGGCAAGGAATGGATCGAGATTGCCGGCTGCGGCATGGTCGACCCCAACGTCTTCAAGTCCGTCGGCTATCCCGACGACGAATACACCGGCTGGGCCTTCGGTTTCGGCATCGAACGCCTCGCCATGGTCATGTGGTCCATCAACGACATCCGGTTGTTTACGGAAAACGATGTGAGATTTCTGGAGCAGTTTTGATGGAGACGAACACTATTATCCAAGTGACCATTTGGGTATGGCAAGAACTCCAACGCATCCCACCGCCGGTCGTCGGCGCTCTAATTGGCGCCATTGTCGTTTGGTTGTGGAACCGGCGCAATCACATAAACAGCGTAATGCCCGTCCTTGTGTTCACTAGGAAATTAGCCGATTGTTGGCAAGTTCAAAACGTGGGTCGGGGACCGGCGTTGAATCTGGTGGTGGGCGACAAAAACCAGAGCGGCGAACTGGTTATGGTGATTCAAATGTACCCCCTTGCATCCGAAGCCTCGCACGAACTGTCATGGCTTAGGAGTGGTCAATCACTAGAGGCAAAGTACACGGACATCAATGCCCGCCCATATTGGAGCGAATGCAAGAACGACCAGACGACAATCGGAAATGGCGAGAAGTTTGGCGATTGGAGAGTAACGCACCGCCAGTACGACCTGGAGGCGCAAGAAGAGATGCGGCGCAAGCAGCGGGATTGGGGGGTGCTCTAGAGATGAAGCCTGTTACTACTGGCTCAACCAAGTGACGGCGAATGTTTAGAAAGACGCCGGCATGAAATCCACCTATAATTGGCTGAAGCAGTACGTTGACTTTGAGTGGTCGCCGCAGTAGCTGGCGGGGAGGCTGATGTTGACCGGGATGCGCGATGCGGGTATGCTGGAACCGTCGTGAGAGCCAAACATTTCACCGTCATAATTGAGCCGGATGCGCCTCGTGGTTATCACGCGTGGGTGCCGGACCTTCCTGGATGCCACAGCGATGGCAGAACTGCGGCGCTGGCCAAGCGGAGAATCCGTGAAGCGATTGACCTCTATTTGGAGACGCTCGAATCGCGGGCAACGATACCCTCTCACTGAGCGCTGATCCATTTTCTCTGTCACCCTGAGCGCAGCGAAGGGTCTCTGTAGTTCGGCCTCAACGACAGGGATTCCTCGACAGGCTCGGAATGACAAACAGTTTTTACTGCTGTGCCTTCGCGCTAGACGATCCGTCCCAGAGCAGCTATTCTCCCACCGTCGATGAAATTCACCTACAACTGGCTGAAACAGTACGTTGACTTTGAGTGGTCGCCGGAGGAGTTGGCGGAGAGGCTGACGTTTGCGGGGATCGAGGTGGAGAACATCGTGACCGTTGGCGGTGGCGCGCTGAAGCAGGTCGTTGTCTGCCAGATTCTCGCGAGCGAAAAACACGCGAACGCGGACAAACTCACTGTCTGCCGCGTGACGGACGGCCAGACCGAACGCCAGATCGTTTGCGGGGCGAAGAATTACAAAGTTGGCGACAAGGTGCCGTTGGCCTTGCCCGGTGTGACCTTGCCCAACGGCATGACGATCAAGGAAGCCAAGCTGCGCGGCGTCGAGTCGCAAGGGATGCTGTGTTCCGCGAAAGAACTTGGCCTCGCCGAAGATGCCGAAGGACTTCTCATTCTGTCCGCCGACACGCCTGTCGGCAGCAAGCTCAGTGACGCGCTCGGCGGTGTGGACACGGTATTCGACATCGAGGTCACGCCGAACCGGCCCGACTGGCTCAGCGTCATCGGTATCGCGCGCGAAATCTCGGCGCTTACGGGAAATCCGCTCAAGCTTCCCGAGGTCACCGTTCAAGAGTCAGGCGAACCGGTCGAGAAGCTCACTTCCGTTACGGTTGAAGCGGCCGATTTGTGTCCGCGATATACGGCGCGCGTGATTCGCGGCGTGAAAATCGGGCCGAGTCCCGCGTGGCTGAAGCAAACCCTGGAAAAAGTCGGGCTGCGTTCCGTCAATAATGTTGTGGACGTGACGAATTATGTGCTTTTCGAATGCGGTCATCCGTTGCATGCGTTCGATTACAATTTGCTGGCCGAACACCGCATCGTCGTGCGCCGCGCGACGAAGGGCGAGAGTTTCGTCGCCATTGACGGGACCAAGCACGAGTTGACTGCCGAAATGCTGGTGATCGGCGACGCCAAGCGCGCCGTGGCTCTCGCAGGCGTCATGGGCGGCAAGGAAAGCGAGATCAACGACCAGACAACGGACGTGTTATTGGAGAGCGCGTGGTTCCTGCCGTCGAACGTGCGCAAGACGTCGAAGCAATGCGCGTTGTCGAGCGATGCAAGCTATCGATTCGAGCGCGGGGCGGACATCGGCGGCGTGATTTGGGCGAGCAATCGGGCATCGCAACTGATCCAGCAACTCGCGGGCGGACAAATCGCGCGCGGAATCGTGGACGCGCTGGCAAAACCGATTGAGAAACGTCGCGTGCGTTGCCGCTACGCGCAGGTGGACCGGTTGCTGGGGATCGAAGTGCCGGCCGAGACCGTGAAGAAGATTTTTGGAGGATTGTCGTTGAACATCGTGGCGTCGGACGCAAAGGGTTGCGAAGTGGAAGTGCCAACGTTCCGGGTGGACGTGGAGCGCGAGGCGGACTTGATCGAGGAAGTGTGCCGCATCCATGGTGTGGAGAAGATACCGGCGAAGATGCAGCCTGCGTACGCCGCGGTGTCGAAGTTCGATGCGCAATGGGATGCGTGCGCGCGGGTGCGGCAAATCCTGACCGCGCTCGGATTCCACGAGGCGCAGAACCAGACGTTGGTGAGCGAGGGCGATTTGAAGCTGCAGAATCCGTTGAACGCCGACCAGCAGGCGTTGCGTTCGTCGCTCGTACCCGGATTGCTGGCGAACCTGCGGACGAATGTATCGCGGCATGAATTCGACGTGAAACTGTTCGAAATCGGACGGGTCTTTGGTTCCGATGGGAAAGAATCCTTGCGCTTGGCGTTGGCCGTGACCGGGCGGCGTGAACCGCATTCCTGGGAGACGCCCGTGCGGGAGGCGAAGCTGGATACCTTCGACGTGAAAGGCGCATTGGAAGAGGTGGGCGGGACGCTGGGAATTCCCACCGATGCCGCCATCCAACAGATTTCGCCAGCCCAGGCGAAGAAGCTTGATCTGCGAGACGCCGTGTACGTGGCGGAGGTCGAGTTGGAGCCGTTGTTGGCGGCCGGGGAACGGGAGCGAACGTTCCGCGAGCTTCCCAAATTCCCCGCCGTGGTGCGGGACGTGGCACTGGTTGTGGATGAAGATGTTGCGCATGGTGACATTCTCGCGGCAATTCTGAAAAATCGAAATAAAGTCTTGGAACGGGTAGAGCTTTTTGATATATACCGGGGGAGTTCGATACCGACGGGAAAGAAATCCATGGCGTACTCGCTGACGTTTCGGGCGCCGGACAGAACGCTGACCGACGCCGAAGCCAACGGGGCGCATGGGCAGGTAAAACGTTCGTTATCGCAGACGTTGAAGTGTGAGATACGCGAAAGTTGACGTGCATGTGCAGGGTTGATGTGCGGCGACCATGATTCTGAATGGAAAATTCTTGAATTCGACAGGGAAAAATGTTACAGGGATTGATGCAGGCGACAGTGGTCGCCGGTGTTCTTTGGTAAGGCAAGATTTTCGAAGTACCCTGCCATGTTCGTAACAAACGAACCTTCTTTGAGCCAACACCGTCATTGACGGAGCTCGGTGTTCGGTTGTGGACTGCATGCCTTTTCAGGAAGCACGAAGCAGCCGACAGAGCCCCCTAATAGTAAGGGGTTCAAAGATATCGTTTAGACGGCATTACGGCGGGGTATTTCGTTTTTAGGCTCCCGTCGGTCAACGCCACATCTCACACGGCTGCGAGCACCGGGTCGGATTGGTGGCCATGACCGAAAACTTATTTAGCAGCCAATCTCTGGAACCCGCCGCACCGGCGGGGGCCACCGACCACGCGACCGCGCCATTGGCCGCGCGGATGCGTCCACGAACGTTGGAGGATTTCGTCGGCCAACGCCACATACTCGGTGAAGGCAAATTACTCTGGCGGGCCATCAAAGCCGACCGCATCAGTTCCATCATCCTGTATGGGCCGCCGGGCACCGGCAAGACCTCCCTCGCGCAAGTCATCGCCAACGCGACGAAGGCCAAATTCGAGCGGCTGAGCGGTGCCGACTCGAACGTCGCGGACATTCGCCGCGTCATCGCCACGGCGGCCAATCGCCTCGCCAACTCCGGTCAGCGGACAATTCTCTTCATCGACGAGATTCACCGTTTCAACAAGGCGCAACAGGACGTGCTGTTGCCCGACGTGGAAAACGGCACGGTGCGGCTCATTGGGGCGACCACGCACAACCCATTTTTCTACGTCAACTCGCCGCTCGTCTCCCGCTCGCAGATTTTCCAGCTCAACCCGCTCACACCCGCCGACATCAAGGAGTTGTTGAAGCGCGCCCTGGCCGACAAGGAACGCGGCTTGGGCAGCAAGAAACTCAAGGTCGATGCCGACGCGCGGGAGTTCCTCGCGATCGCGTGCGATGGAGACGCGCGCAAGGCCCTCAACTCGCTGGAAATCGGCGCACTCACCACGCCGTCGGGACACATCACGAAAACGATCGCGGAGGAATCGATCCAGAAGAAAGCCGTGGTCTACGACGCCGATGAGGACGAGCACTACGACACGATCTCGGCATTTATCAAGTCCATGCGCGGAAGCGATCCCGATGCGGCGTTGTACTGGCTGGCAAAAATGGTCGTCGCCGGTGAAGATCCGCGGTTCATCGCCCGGCGCATCGTGATTCTGGCGGCGGAAGACATCGGCTTGGCCGATCCGCAGGCGCTGGTCCTATCGGTCGCGGCGCATCACGCTGTGGAGTTCATCGGCTGGCCGGAAGGCGAATTGCCGCTGGCGGAAGCGACGGTGTACTGCGCGACGGCCCCGAAATCGAACGCCAGCGCCAAGGGCATCTGGAGCGCCAAGGCCGACGTGGAACAGGGACGCACGTTGGAAGTTCCCCAACATCTCAAGGACACACACTACAAAGGGTCCGCGCGTCTCGGCCACGGCAAGGGGTACAAGTACGCCCACGATTTCGAGGGGCACGTCGTTGACCAGGAACACATGCCCGAGCGTCGCCAGTACTACGAACCGGGCGACCAGGGTTTTGAGATTAAAGTTCGCGAGCGAATGGAGAAATGGAAGCAACTGCTCAAAAAAAAGTAGCGTTGCGGAAGCAGATCAGCGCATGGCTGGCTGGGCAAAGCGCGGCGGATGTACGCGCCAAGAGCGCCGCCATTTGGGAACGGCTGTCCGTCGTGCGCGAGTTTGCCGGTGCCACGCAACCGCTGGTCTATGTTTCCAAGGAACGGGAAGTGGACACGCATGGCCTGATTCGGCAGTTGCTCGCCATGGGCAGAAATGTGTGCGTGCCGTGGTTTGACGTCGCCAGGAAGCGGTACGCCGCCTCCGGATTGCGCGACTTTGACGCGGATCTGGCGACTGGGAGATTTGGAATTTTGGAACCCAAACCCGAGGCGATACGACCGGCAACGGCGGATCAAATCGACGTGGCGCTGGTGCCCGGGTTGGCGTTCGACGAAACGGGAAATCGACTGGGCCGTGGATTGGGCTATCTCGACCGCCTGTTGCAGGAAACCAGCGGCGCGAGGATCGCCCTGGCCTTCGATTTCCAACTACTGGATGAAGTCCCAACGGAAGCGCATGACATGCGCATGGACTTCATTGTGACGGAAACGAGAGTGATTAAAACCAAAGGCAACCGACAATGAGTACCATCATTATCGGTCTCATCGCGCTGGTTGTGGGCGCTGCACTCGGCTGGTTTCTCAGCCACGTCAAAGCGCAAGCTGACAGAAAAGCGGCCGGTGGGATCGTGAAAGCCGCGCGGACGGAAGCGGAAGACACGCTTCGGGACGCGCGTGTAAAAGCGCAGGAGGAAACGTTCAAAGCCCGCGAGCAATTCGACAAGGAAACGAGGGACCGGCGGCAGGAATTGACTGAAACGGAACGACGCGTCATGCAGCGCGAGTCGAACCTGGATCGCAAGGCCGATCTGCTTGACCGCAAGACGGAAGAGGCCGCCCGGAAGGAGGCTCAGGTTATTGATCGCGAGAAGGAACTCCACAAGATACAGGGGGAAATCGAGGAATTGAAAATGCAGACAAAGCGCGAACTCGAACGCGTTGCGGGTTTGAGCGCCGAAGATGGCAGGAAACAATTGCTCGCCAAGCTCCAGGAAGACGTCCACGCCGAAGCCGCTGCCATGACGCGTCGCATACTCGAAGAAGCCAAACAGCAAGCCGACCGCGAGGCCAAGCGCACGATCACCATCGCCATCGAGCGCTGTGCGTCGGATCATGTCCAGACCGCCACGAGTTGCACGGTCGCGCTGCCGAGTGAGGAAATGAAAGGCCGCATCATCGGACGTGAAGGCCGCAACATTCGCGCGTT
>JBEKYJ010000031.1:0-25943 GCA_049511095.1 Verrucomicrobiia bacterium | reverse complement strand
CGGGGCGGGTTGAGCGCGTGGGGCACGACCCATCTCGTGCGCGCGGGGCTGCGCATGACGCAGGAACTCCGGTTCCGCGTCTATGAGCATCTGCAAAAGCTGAGCCTGGTGTTCCACGACAGCCGCGCCGTGGGTGACTCCATCTACCGGGTCACATGGGACACCCAATCGATCCAAACGATTTTCAATGGCGGCCTGATCCCGCTGGTCGCTTCGGTGGCGACACTGCTCGGGATGACGATCATCATGCTGCGGTTCGACGTCGTGCTGACGCTGCTGGCGCTGGCGGTCGCGCCCCCGCTGGCGTTGATCATCAAACGTTACAACCGCCTGATTACCGACGTCTCCGTCGAGTATCACACGCGCGAAAGCAAGGTCAGCGCGATGATCCAGGAATCGCTGTCGTCCATTCGCACCATTCAGGCGTTTGCGCGCGAAGAGGACGAGGTGCGCCGGTTCGGCGCGGGGGCGGCGCAGAGCGTGGACGCCAACGTGCGCATGACGAAGGTGCAGGTGATGTCGTCGTTTGTGGTCGGGCTGATCACGGCGGTGGGCACGGTGGCGATGATTTGGATTGGCGGCCAGCGCGTGCTGGCGGGTCGGCTCAGCATTGGTGAATTGCTGGTGTTCATCAGCTACGTCGGGATGTTGTACGGCCCGATGAGCACGGTCAGCGGCATCGCCACGGCGATCCAGGGCGCCCTGACGCCGTTCCGCCGGGTTGTCGAGATTCTCGAAACCAAACCGACGATCCGCGACACGCCGGAGGCCCGTCCGTTGATTCGCTGCGACGGCGTGGTGCGATTCGAGAACGTGTGGTTCGGGTACGATCCGGACCGGCCCGTGTTGAAGGGCATCGATTTCGAGGCGCGGCCGGGGCAGATGGTGGCGCTGGTCGGGCCGAGCGGCGTGGGAAAGTCCACGTTGCTCAGCTTGTTGCTCCGCTTCTATGATCCCCAGAAGGGCCGCGTGCTGTTCGACGGACATGACATCCGCGAGTTTCAGTATCGCTCGTTGCGCCGCCAGATTGGGATTGTGCCGCAGGAGCCGGTGCTGTTCTCGACGGCGGTCCGCGACAATATCGCGTACGGCCGGCCCGAGGCGACACTGGACGAGATCGTGGAGGCGGCCCGCGAGGCCGAAGCCGACGAGTTCATCCGCGCAATGCCACAGGGCTATGAGACGCCGATTGGCGAGCGCGGCGTCACGCTTTCGGGCGGTCAACGCCAACGACTCGCGTTGGCACGGGCGTTCCTGAAGGGCTCGCCGGTTTTGATCCTGGACGAACCGACCGCCGCGCTCGACTCGGAGACGGAGGCGGCGGTGCTCCGTTCCTTGGAACGCCTGCGGAAGGGGCACACGGTATTTGTGGTGGCGCATCGGTTGTCGACGGTGCGACAGGCGGATTTGTTGCTGGTCATGCATGACGGACAGATCGTCGAGCGCGGACGACACGATGAATTGGCGGCGCGCGGCGGACACTACGCCCGGGTGTGCGAACTGCAGTTCGGCGCGCAGACGCAGGTTGATTGATTGATGGACAAGATCATCGTCACCAGCACGTGGGGAGCGGGTTACGCCGAAGGCGGCGGGATGCAGTGGCTCAACCTGCATTACCTCGCCGGCCTGCGGGCGCTCGGTTTCGAGGTGTTCTGGCTGGACGTTCTGGGTCCGCCGAAGAAGACCGCGAACCGGTCGCCGGAAGTGATGGTGGAGGATTTCCGCACGCAGTGCGAACAATTCGGGTTGGGCGATCACTGGGCCGTGATTTACGACAACCGCGAATTCCTCGGCATGAAGGAGCGCCACCTGCGTTCGCTCTGCGGCGACTGTGCGCTGCTGGTCAATCTTTGCGGCGCGCTCAAGGACGACGAATTGTTGGGCCGCGCCAAACGCCGCGCGTACTTTGACCTCGACCCCGGCTTCGCGCAAATCTGGGCGCACGAATGGGACATGGATTTTGCCAGGCACAACCTGTTCTTCACCGTTGGTCTGAATATTGGCCAGCCCGATTTCACCATTCCGTTGCGCGGAATCAACTGGCAGACGTTCACGCCACCGGTGGCCTTGGAGTACTGGCCCGCGCAGACGGACGCGGACGCGTCGAATTTCACCACGATCGGCCAGTGGCGCGGCCAGTACGCGGTGTGGAACGACGAGATGTACGGGCCGAAGAGCGACGAGTTTTTGAGGTTCGCCGAGTTGCCCCGGAAGACAGCCCAGCCCATCGAACTGGCGCTGCTTATCCACGAATTCGAGACCACCGACATCGCGACCTTGCGCGGGAACAACTGGCGGCTGGCGAACCCGCATGAGGTTGCGGGTGGACGCGACGGATTTCGTTCCTACATTCAACGGTCGCGCGCCGAGTTCAGCGTCGCCAAGCATGGCTACGTGAAGACGCGGAGCGGATGGCTCAGCGACCGGACGGTGTGTTATCTCGCCTCCGGGCGACCCGCGCTCGTGCAGGACACGGGAATCGGCAGGCATCTGCCGACCGGCAAAGGGTTGGTCACCTTCGCCACGCTGGAGGAAGCCGTGCGCGGGATTGAGTCGATCAACGCGGATTATGCCGGGCACAGCGCCGCGGCCCGGAAGCTCGCCGAGGACCGGCTGTCCGCGCCCAAGGTGATGCAGTCGATTCTGGAACGGGCCGGGGTGTTGTAGCAAGGGCGGATGAAGAGAGAAGACAGGAGACAGTCGGTCCGGATCCACGCCGCTGTGCTGCGCGAGGCGGGCCTCCCTCTCAAGATCGAAAGCCTGGAACTGGAAGGTCCGCGCGAAGACGAAGTGCTGGTGCGCTTGGCAGCCAGCGGCATCTGCCATACTGACATTGATTTCTGCGAGTCCGGCGCCACCGGGCCGGTCGTGCTGGGCCATGAAGGCGCCGGGGTGGTGGAGCGAGTCGGCAAATCTGTAAGAGGCGTGAAGACAGGAGATCATGTCGTGCTCTCCTATCAGTCCTGCGGCCAATGCCGCCCATGCAGAAGAGGCCACCCGGCGGATTGCGAACGGTTTTATGAGGCGAACTTCGGTTTTGCACGCTTGGATGGAAGCAACGCGCTCCAAGGCAGCGGTGTGCGCGGGCATTTCTTTGGCCAATCCTCCTTCGCCACTCACGCGGTGGCGACCACACGCAACCTGGTAAAGGTTCCCAAAACGCTTCCGCTGGAACTGCTGGCGCCCCTCGGTTGTGGCATCCAGACAGGTGCGGGAACGGTGATGAATTCCTTGGCAGCAAAGCGCGGGTCGAGCCTTGCGGTGTTTGGCACGGGAGCCGTTGGACTGGCGGCGGTAATGGCCGCGCGGATCGTCGGTGCCCGAACCATCATCGCCGTGGACATCAAGCCTCGCCGGCTCAAACTGGCCATGCAGTTGGGCGCCACTCACGCCATCAACAACCGTCTCGCGGATCTCACACAAAGTATTTCGGCCATAACAGGCGGAGGTGTTGATTCTGTGGTTGAGAGCACCGGTGACGCGCAAATGCACGATTGGGCCATCAGCCTGCTCAATCCACGCGGAAAAGTGGCTCTGCTTACTGGCGGGAGCGGACCGGGCCACCTGCCGGGCGGCCGCAAGGTCCTCAGTGTCATCCAGGGCGATGCGGTGCCCCAGAAATTCATTCCGATGCTGATCCGGTTGTATCAGCGGGGGGCGTTTCCTTTTGACAGGCTGGTGAAGTACTATCCATTTCGCCAGATCAACCGAGCCATTGCCGACGCCAAACGCGGAAGCACCATCAAACCTGTGCTGCGCATAAACAACGTTCGCCATTAATTCATAGCATTTGGGAATCAGGACCACATCTTTCAATCTTCCCGGCCCTACTTCACCCGGATTTTGGGTTCGTTTGTGCATAAAACAGCCCTTCCGGAGCGGTGTTTTGGTACTTTTTCCCCCATTTTTAGGTTCTTTTTTGCATAACGAACCCAACTCTCGTTTTACCTAACAATTTCATGGTGAATTAGTTGCGCGTTTTTCAGTTGGGTTCGTTTGGTAAAAACACTCTTCCTTATAGAGAGGCTCCCCTGCCAACCTCGATTTCAAGGCTTCCCAACACCGCCCTTTTATATCTCTCTGTCATAACGCAATCTTCCCACATTCCCTGACAACCCGTTAGTGTACTTTGGAAGGTTTGGAAGGGGATTTATATACAATGTTACACTTGCTGGTTCCCGCGCTATTGAGTAATTGAGGGCCATGAAACCCGGTGACTTGCTTAGGTTGACCGTGCTTTTGTGGAACGAGCAGACGCACGAGTGGAGGATCGAACCCATCGACCATCTGGTGCGAGAGAATATGAAGTATTTTTTGGCAGTCCGCGACGAGCCGCCTTCCGGTTGGCTTGTGCTCGCTGTCGCAGACACTGTTCAAGAGTGCGCATTGATTCAGAAAACACTGACTGAGGCTCTTGACCGTCCACTAGAATAAATACGACCCCAATCATTGGCGGCATGGTTACGGACTTCATTTCTTGGACTCCTTGGAGTTGGTCGGTTCGGACGCCTGCGCGGGGTTTTTCCGAAGCGCCCTGTCTTTCGCCTGAGTTTTCACGCCCTTGCCATCGGCCACGGCGTTGATGATTTGAGTGAAGCTGCCCTTGATCGGCTTGTGCATCTTCTGCGGTCTGCTCATGCGATTAGCTCCTTATACGGCAGTTGGCTGCTCTCGGTTACTCGTGCGACCATATCCGCAAACACATCGGCCATCAACTGCGGACGGCGGTTGAAGCGGAACACGAACTCGTCGATGTACCGCTGCAAATGCTTTCGGCTCATCTGGTGATAGACGCCGTGATACCCGCGTTTAAACAAGGCCCAGAAACTTTCGATGCCGTTCGTGTGGAGTTTTCCTTTTCCGAAACACACGGCGTGGTCAATCATCTCATGCGCGTAGTGAGAATGCAGTCCGTTGTAGCCTCTCCACGCATCAGTGAACACTTCGCTGCCGGGTTCTACGTGTTTTCGGATTTGCCCCTGTAGCGTCTGGCCGTCTGCGGCGGTGATGCAACCGGCTCTCACGCGGCCTTGCCGTTCCAACATGCCCATGACCACCGCCTTGCCGACTCCGCCCGTTCCCTGCTTGGCCCGCTTGTCTTTGTGCATCGCTTTCGCCAAACCGCCAACATACGTCTCATCGACTTCCACCGTGCCGAATAATTGGCCTTTGTTATCCTTCATAGCTTTGCGGAGCCGATGGTCTATGAACCATGCTGTCTTTTGCGTCACCCCGACGTGCTTGGCGAGTTGCACCGAGGAAATCCCTTTGCTGGTGTTGGACAGCAGGTAGATCGCCATGTACCACTTGCGGAGCGGTAACTTGCTCTCGCCGAACACCGTCTTGGTACGGATGGTGAAATCCTGTTTGCATTTGGCGCAGTGATACCGCTTGCCGTTGGAGCACTTGTAAATCTTGCCGTGATGGCAGTGCGGGCAATACTCACCGTGGCGGAATCGCGCGGCGGTAAAGTGCTCGACGCAGGTCTTTTCATCACGGAAATAATCCGTGAACTCGGTCAACGTATTGAACTCAAATATCGTTTTCATTCTGGTAGTATATTACACTAAATCCGTAGTGTAGTCTAGTACTAAATTGAACTATTTTTCAGTCATTTTTGGTGGTTTTTACTTGGTTTTTAGGCTGGATTCGCATAGCAACTAAATATGGCCCCTCGCGACATTCTTACCTTGCTGACCAGCCACATGAGAAGAGAGCAAACAAAAAAGGAGTTTGACGAACTGGATCGGCGTAGCCTTTCACGACTAACTGACAAGGAACTTGCCGATTGGCAAGTAAAGCAAGAAAAAGACAGCCCCCAATCTATTTTGGCAGAGCATGAGTGGAGCTGCCGCCTTACAGCAGCCCAGATAAAAGGGATGCGGTATAACGTAATCATTGGAGCCGTGACTGGGGCGATAATCGGGTGTGCCAGTACGCTTTTCGGGGTGTATCTCAATTCCCACCTAAATGTTTCATTAAATAGGCTCCCGCAACAAATACGATCAGAATCACAACCCACACCAACAGCCAGGCAATTGCCCACTCCGCAACCATCCGCCACGAACCAGCCAACCGCCATGCCTCCTTCTCCCGGAGCCATTTTCCCTGATTTGGTGACCTCAACTAGCCACCCCCAGTCGGGGGCGACTATCGACAAGCCCTAAACACCAAGGAGAGCCACGATGGCCAATATCGAGAAGTGCCCGACCTGCGAGGCGACGCTTGAAATGGAGGATTCCGCGTATGACCAGTTGTTTGAATGTCCGAAGTGCAGAACGGAGATAATGATTCCGAGGCCGGTAGTGATTCCAAGGTCGGTCAAGATGCACCGCGCGCTGACTACTCCATTGGCTCCGCAATCGGGGCCATCCGAGATCATCGTCAAGGGCGTGGATATTTCGCTTCTGAATGCCATGCGCCTGATCGGTGTGTTTTTCACGGCTTCCTTCATTTTCAGCCTGATTGGGGCTTTGATCTGGCTGTTCGTAAAATCCATCATGTCGCTCTTCCCCTGAAATCCAGCGTTTTACTAGGCCGCATAGCGGGCAGTGGACGCACCTACGGACTCCCCGTAGTGTAACATTGTATATAAATCCCTTTGGAAGGTTTGGAAGCTTTTCTTTCGTATTCCTAATCCGTTCCTGTTGCGTACTTTGGGGAGCCGAACCCCGTGGTGACGGGGGGAGACGCAACACCGAAGGTGGCCCGAAGGGCGAGCCGAGCGGGCGCGAGCGAGTGCAACCGAGTCGGACGGAGCCGAGTGCAGCACTGGCTGCACGAGACGCCCTATCGGGCGAACGCCCGATAGAGCAAACGCGCCGAATGTTTGCCGTCGGCCCAACGTTTGGAAGGTTTGGAAGCTTTTCTTTTCACGCCTTCGCTGAAGCTATGGCGGACAGGGGGACGACGACCGGAAATATGCCATTGTGCGGATTGAGCGCTTTGCAAACCCGAATACGTCAGTAGTCAACGACGGACCCCTTGGATGATCTGAATTCCTTAACGAACAATTGCGGGCGCATGGAGTTCGTTGACGGGCTCCGGTGAATTCGTCGCCATTGGACGTGTAAACATTTGTGCAATCCGCCACGCCGCGATGGCGGCGCACAGGTGTTTCAATGTGTGACCGCTGACAAAGCGGAGCAGGCCGTACACGGGAGCATCGGTAAGTTGAAACAGGATGGCCAGTGTGTACCAGCTGAAAACAATCCACAGGTCACGATTTCGCGTGTACACCGGTGGGAACAGCATGGCCATTACGGGAACTGCCGCCATCGGGAAGAACTGAACCAGGCCGTATAATCGCAAATCTCCCACGCCGTGCCGTTCTCCCCAATGCCAGAACAGGACACTGCCAAGTCCGAGGACCAAGAGCGGTCCAAACAGCCAGCGCCCGGCTCGCGCGTCGATCCGCTCGGCAATCATACTCGCGGAGAATGATGTGAATACGACCGTCATGGGTAATCGATCCCACACCAACGTCTCGTTGTCCGGTCTCCAGTGATAATACGCCGATCCGAACCCGGTGAGTATGATTCCGGCAAAAAGAATCGCCCACATCCGCAACGGTTTATCGGCCAACGGTGAACTGCATCTTCTCAGTCGAAGTAATCCGATGGAGCCCGCGACGACAAACGGAGCATTGGACAACACATCCAAGGTGTACGGAATGCCCAGCCACGAACGCTCATCCGCGTAGTGGTTAAAGGCCGGGTTTTGCGCTATTCGCGGAAACGAAAACACTGCGGTCACGGCCACGACCGCCAGCGCAACCAACAAGCCAATCGATACGGTCCTGCTCATACTCTGATCCGGCTTAGCCCGGCCAGATGTAGCGCCGTCAGGATGGGACTGTCCTGTGTTGCTGCGCGGGCCGGGTTCCGCCCAACAATACCTTCTCGCTGGTTGTCATAGCGATAGGTGAAGTTCAGCTTTAAGCTGAGAAAGGCCGGCATCCAACCAATGGCGAAAACGCCCCGCCAGAACCGCAACAAAATGCGATCCAGCCGATAAAACTGCGCGTACAACCAATCGGCGCCGTCCTGCAACTCTTGTGCGGTCATGTTGGCAGGACGAAATACCACGTGGCGGAAATCGTAATGGCTCCAATTATGATCAGCCACACGACCGCTATGTTCCATGTCGACGAAGAGCGGCGTGCCGGGCAGGGGCGTCAGGATATTCAGTTGTAGTGAATCAATCCGTGTCCGATCCAAAAATTCTAACGTGCGCTCGAAAACACCGACGGTGTCTTTGTCCATACCGACGATGATGCCCGCAATGATGCCAATCCCTGCCCGGCGGATTCGGGCGAGCCGGTCGCGGTACTGCGCGCTGTTATTGAATGCCTTGCCCATCGCCGCCAGGTTGTCCGCATTCATTGATTCGATCCCGATAAACAAGCCGCGGCAGCCCGCCTTGTACGCCATCCGTAGCAGCTCCGGGTCGTCCGCGATTTCAATCGAGCACTGGCTCACCCAGCGTTTGCGTAACGGGGTCATCGCTCCAAACAATTCCAGCGCGTATCGTCGATCCGAGATGATGTTGTCATCCACGAACATGAAGTTGCGCGGGATCCCCCGCAACTCGGCCAACACATCCGCCAGCGGACGCTGCCGATGCTTGCGCTGATGAAAAGTCGTGATCGAGCAGTACCGGCATCCGTGAGGACACCCTCGTCCGGTTTGTACCGCGTGCAACGTGACGTAATGCTTCGCGTTCGATGCCAGCAAATCACGCCGCGGAACCGGCGGGCGCAACTCCGCCGACTGGTTCGTCTGGCGATACGCTCTCTCGAGGCAACCTGCTTCAATATCCCGCAGCACCTGCGGCCACGCGCCTTCCGCATCACCGACAACAACCGCATCGAAATGTGGCATCACATCCTGCGTACAAAGGGTCGCGTGATAACCGCCCGCCACCACAACCTTCCCCCGGGCTTGAAATTCTCGCGCGATCTCATACGCGCGTGGCGCCAGTGCGGTCATGAATGTCACGCCCACCACATCCACATCCGCATTGAAGTCCAGCGCCTCAACGTTTTCATCCACAATTCGCACCGGATGTTCGCGGGGCGTCAACGCCGCCACTGTGGTCAACGGCAGGATGCTGAACCGGAGCATGGCCCGCTTCGTCACCGCGGGCCGCTCCTGTGTGACCCGTACCGATTCAGCCGCCGGCAATACGAGAAGGATTTTCATGATTCTCTCAGCGTTTGAATCATTGCGTCGCACCGCGCATGTGTTCTCTCATGTATGATCATGCCCGCTGTTCTCTTCATAAAACTCCTCCTTCTAGCTGTGTATTGATTTCGTCGACTCGCCGATCGGCCACAGCAGCATGGCCACGCCAACGAGAGTCAGCGTCATGAGGCAGGTGCACGGATCGACAAGCCGTTCACGCTGTCCCAGCGGATCAGTCATGAGGGGAAGCGCGATCACAGCAACGGCTGCGATCAGGGCCGCGCAACTGGGAACTCGTTCGAGCATTTTGGTTTTCATGTTCTGCTTGCCTCCGCCAAACTCCCTACGCGTGTGTTGTGCCAACAAATCGGCTTGGCTGTAACCATCTGAAACACAGCGCATTCCACAGAGCCGCGATGATAGATCTGTATTTACAATGGACTATTTATGTATATCGACATACATTTAGTGTATGGCAACCAATAGTCTGCCATCTTCCAGTCGTGAATTCTTACAGTTGGTTTCCCGGGCTTCGTACATCAATCCCTTCAGCGACGAATACGAAGCGCAGCAACGGAAAATCGCCGGGAGTGACGCGTCTGTCCCCTACCCGGAACAGATCAAGCTAACGATCGAACGCTGGAACGATCAGTTGCACAAACTGCACGTGGCGGGCGTGACGACCCTCAAACAGATCGCGGGTGAAGATCGGGAACTCCTGCAATACGCGTTCCTCTACGAGATCTACCACCGCTTCCTGTCGGCATTCGACGAACTCATTGTGAACCAGATTGCCGCCGGCGAACGGTCTGCGCCGGTTTCATTTGCTGGCAAGGTGCTGGCACTGTTTGCCCGACGGGGCTTCGATTCAGCGGAAGCGAGGCGATACTTCGCGATCTTCTACCAGATACGCCGCGCCTACTACTTCATCGACCACGGGCTCATTGGAACGAGTCCCTGCATGAAACAATTGCGGCTCCATCTCTGGAACAATGTCTTCACGCATGATATTCGCTGGTATGAGAAACACCTCTGGAACCGCATGGAAGATTTTTCCACGATGTTACTGGGCGAGACCGGCACCGGCAAAGGCACCGCCGCGGCCGCCATCGGACGCTCCGGATTCATCCCGTTCGACGAGAAGAGAGATTGTTTCGCGGAAAGCTTCATGCGCAACTTCGTTTCCATGAACCTCTCGCAGTTCCCCGAGACGCTGATCGAATCCGAGCTATTCGGTCACAAGAAAGGCGCATTCACCGGCGCCGTCGACGAACATCAGGGAGTGTTCGCTCGATGCAGCCCCCACGGGGCCATTTTTCTCGACGAGATCGGCGACGCGGCGATTCCCGTGCAAATAAAACTCCTGCAAGTACTGCAGGAACGCACGTTCTCTCCCGTCGGCAGCCACGAGAAGCTTCGCTTCCGCGGACGCGTCATCGCCGCCACCAACAAACCTCTCGACGAGCTGCGGGCGACCGGTCAGTTTCGCGACGACTTCTACTACCGCCTCTGTTCCGACGTCATCACCGTACCGCCACTGCGCCAACGCATCGCGGAAGACCTGCGGGAACTCGACGATTTGATCGACCACTTGGTTCTACGATTGGCCGGTGAGCGTTCGCCCGAAGCGGTCGAACTTGTGCACGCGGTCATCAATAACTCGCTCGGAAGAGCCTATCCGTGGCCCGGCAACGTGCGCGAACTCGAGCAGGCGGTTCGCCGCATTCTGCTCACGAAACACTATGCAGGCGATCACAAGCCTGTCGCGACCGATGTGCACTCACAATTGGTGGCGGGAATCGAACGCGGGTCGTTGGATGCGGACGCGTTGCTGTCGGGGTATTGCCAATTGTTGTACGACCGCCATGGCACGTATGAAGAGGTTGCGCGCCTGACCCATCTGGACCGCCGCACCGTCAAAGCCTATCTCGACAAGCAGGCGGCCGCTGCAAAGCGCAGCTAACGGCAAAACAGGGTTGAAATGCGGAGAGATGATCGCCGGCGGGGACGGAGCTTTTCATTGCCAGCGGCTCGGTGCAAAAGATAACATGAACCGTGCATCTGGTCACCCATGCCGCGCCGCAGGTCATCTTCGAAGACGACGACTTGCTGGTGGTGGACAAACCGGGCGGCATGGTTTGTCATTCGGCGCAACGGGCCGAGTATGGGTCGTTGGCGGAATGGCTGCGGGAACACGGCGTGGAAACCCCGCGAATGATCAACCGTCTCGACCGTGAGACGAGCGGACTGGTGGTGGTCGCGAAGAACGAGCGTGCGGCGAAGACGCTGGGCAAAGCCGTGTTGCGCCGGGAAATCGAAAAGCAGTACGTGGCGATTTGTTGGGGCGAGTTTAAGCAGGAACGCGGCGTGGTCGATCAGCCGATTGGGGTGAGCCGGACATCGGTCGTGTACGCGAAGCGGGTGGTGGACAGCGCCGCCGGCAAGCCGAGCGTGACGGAGTTCGCGGTCGAGAAACGGCTGCGCGGGTTCACCGTGGTCAGGCTCACGCCCCGCACGGGTCGGGCGCATCAGTTGCGCGTGCACATGGCGTGGCTCGGTCATCCGATTGTGGGCGACAAAATTTATGGGCCGGATGAGACGTTGTATCTGCAGTTCATTGAGAAAGGTGTGACGGACGAGATGTTGGACAAACTGTTGTTGCCGCGCCACGCGTTGCATGCTGAACACACCGCCTTTCGTCACCCGCGCACGCGCGCGACCATCGGGTTTCATGCGCCGTTGCCCGAGGATATGGAAACGTTCGTCAAGGAGCGCGTCTAGGTGGTCCCCTTGTTCAAGAACGCCGGCTTTCGAAGGTTGTGGATCTCGCAAATCATGCTGGCCTTGGGGGGCGCGTCGATGCAAATGGGTTTGCTCGAAGTATTCCGCACACACGGGTACGACGTGCGGGTGGAGACCGCCAAGTTCTCCTTCGCGCTGGCTGTACCGGGAATGGTGTTGGGTCCGTTTGCCATCGCGTGGCTCGACCGGTGGCAGCGGCGCGGCGTACTGATCATCAGTGACGGTATTCGGGCGGTGCTCGTGGCCGGTGTCGTGGTGTGGCTGCTGCCGTTGATCACAGGGCGCATCGAGCAACGCAGCCTGCTGGCAGTTTATATCGCCGTGGGTGTGATCGGCGCCATCGCGACGTTTTACCTGCCGGCACGGTCGGCGTTGCTGCCCAACCTGGTTGAGCCCGGGTTCTTGGTGAAGGCCAACGCGCTGTTTGCCGCCAGTCTGGCGATTGCGACGATCGGCGGCAGCGCCGTGGGCGGGTTTGTGGCCGAGCGGATTGGGGTCACCTGGGCCGTGTCGGCAAACGCGGTGATGTACATGGTGAGCATAATATTCTTATGGCGCATTCGGGTGGACCCGCATGCGAGCGCAACAACCATGACCGGAATCAAGAAAAGCGGCTGGGGCGAATTCAGGATCGGCATGATTTATTTGTGGGAACACCCGTCCGCAATGCCGCTGGTAATCTTGTCCGGGGTGTTTGCCTTTCTGCTGGGCATTTTAGTGGTGGTCTTCGTCGGTTACGCGATGAAAACGCTCGGACTGCAAACCGCTGGCGTCGGCTATCTGGTCGCGGCTGGAGGAATCGGCGCGGGCGCCGGGATTGGTCTGCTGGGCCACGGCAAACCCTGGACGCGCTCCGACTGGCTTCCGTTCGTGCAGTTACTCCTGGCGGCGGGCGCGTTGATATGCCTGAGCTTGATCACCAACGCCTGGCTGGCCGCGCCGGTCGTGGTTGTGCTCGGCGCCGTGGCGGCAACCGTGTTGATTTACATCGATGCGAAGCTGCAGACCCAGGTTGAGGACGCGCGACGCGGGGCGGTGTTTGCCGCACGCGGAGCCGTGACTTCGGCGACGATGTGTGTGGCGTTCGGGCTGCAAATCTGGACCGTGGTGCTGCGTCAAACCCCGGCGCCGACGGTGCTGCTCTGGCTCGGGGAAGGGTCGATTGCGGCGGCGTTGCTCACGGTCACGATGTTCCTGGCGCGGCGGCGACAGGCACAGTAGCTTGACCCGCTTGGCGGGCGTCGGTAAAGTTTCGCAGCGGACAACCGCAGGACAGAACACGACAGGAACGAATGCTGCAATACGTCCTCCGTTTCGTTGCGGGCAAGGATCAGGGCCGGGAATTCCCGCTGCCGCCGGATTTGAACATCGTGATCGGGCGCGTCAGCGATGTGGACCTGTTGTTGCTTGACGAAAAGGTTTCGCGCAAGCACGCGAAGATCTCCACGCACCAGGGCCAGGTGCTGATTGAAGACCTCGCATCGAGGAATGGCACGTTCGTCAACGGAACCCGCATTCGCAGCGTCGAGTTGAAGGAGGGCGACCAGATTGCCATTGGCGCGGCGACGATCAAACTGGTGTCCCTCGGCGACGCGAAGCCGCGGTCGCCGCATCCCGCCGCCTCGAGCGCCCAAGCCGCCAGCAGCCCGACTCCTGCCGTTTCGCCACTCATCTCCGGTTCCATCAGCGAGATGCCGTTGCCCGACCTGTTGCAGCTGTTTGACAGTTCGCGCAAGAGCGGCGTCTTGACCATTCGTTCCACCCAGGGCATTGGCAAGATCTACCTCCGCGAGGGCCAGGTGTACCACGCCGAAGTCGAAGCCAATCCCATCGTGAAACCGCGGAAGGCATTCTACCGCATGTTTGCGTGGACGGAGGGCGCGTTCGACCTGAAGCCGCTCGGTGAACATGTCGTGGCGGAGGAAATCACCGAATCGACGACGTCGCTGGTTTTGGAGGCGGTGCGGCAATTGGACGAGATTCGAATCCTGGAACCAAAGTTGCCGCGGCACGGCGCACGGTTACACGCGGCGGAACCGCTTCCCGGCAACCTGCGTGACTTGGCCACCGAAGAGATCCAATTGTTCCAGCTCGTGTTGGACCACAACGTCCTGGAGACGGTCATCGATAATTTTCCGGGGACGGATTTCGACGCGTACACCTGCCTGCTGGACTTGATGCGGCGGGGTTTTGTGACGTTTGGATGAGACAGCGGCCCTAGCCGGATTTCTTGCGGAAGGGGGAGTGCAGGTTGAAGTAAATGCCGCACAGCGGGCGAGCATCGGCATTCTCGCTGAGCATGATGGTCACCTGACGATCCAGCGCAATGCCGTGACGCAAACCCGGCGCCCGATTCTCAAACGCCGCGATCGCCTTGCCCATCAGCGACTGCAAGCTCTTGAGGAATTCATCGGGCGTTTTCTCGACGCACACGATGAATTTATCGTAGTTCTTCACCGCGCCCGCAACCTCGTGTTGGAAATCCTCGATAGCCAAACCCATGGTGCACCAAGTATTATCATATTCCAGCGGCGCTGCAAGAACGGGCGCACCCGTCGGCGGGCCGGTCGCGCAAGAATTTCTGCCCGGAATGCGGAATTTGGATTGACTCAGGCGCTGGCCCGGGCCATTGTAGCGCAACGGTTTCACCAAGGAGGGACCGTGATCAAGTTTCGTTGCCTGAATTGTGGCCAGAAACTGGCCGTGAGCGAGGATGGTATTGGGGCCGTGGTCTCCTGTACGAACTGCACGGAGCGCATCGTCGTCCCCCCGTATTCCATCACGGAATTCCTGCGAGCCGAACTGACCCCGCTCCCCAGCGCGCCCGTCGCCGGCGGTCTGGAGTTGATTCGCCCGGAGAAAGGGCGCGTCGAGATTGCCCCGACCCCCTTGCGAGCGGCCTTGATCCCGCAACTGGCGCGCCTGATGATGAACCGGCTCGTCCAGGCGCTGTTTGCGCAGCGCGAGAACCTGATCGACACGCAAGCCGAAGCCACCCAGCGCATGGCCGAGCTGGAGGAACGGATCGCGAAGGCGCAGGAGGGCATGCAAAAGAAGATCGCCGCCTACGAGGCGCGCATCGCGGAGTTGGAACGCCAACTGGCCGTGAAAGAAGGAGAGAAACACGAACTCATGCGGGCGAATTTCCAGTTGGCCAAGAAGGCGCTGGAAGCCGAACGCGCCCCGCGCCCCAGCCGCGTGAGCCTACGCGACTCCGGGTTTCTGCTGCGCGCGTAACGCCTGCTCGTAGCACTGCAGCGCTTCGCCGTAACGTTCCAGCCGATTGAAGACCCCGCCCTTGCTCAAGTAGGCCATCGTCATCGACTCGTCCAGCGCGATGGCGCGGTCATAGCAATCGATGGCTTCATCGAGTTTCCCGAGCCGCTCGAGCGCCATGCCTTTTTTGACGAACGCTTCGGCGTTCGTCGAGTCGAGGGCAATCACTTCGTCGAAACACGCCAGGGCCGTGTCCGCCTGTTGCAGGTTGAGTAACGCCTGGCCTTTCCCCAACAGCAAAGCGACGCGGGCGTCGCGCTCGGCTCGCTCATTCCTGGCGTGCGTCACCGCGGTCTCCAACTCAGCCGACTCCTTCAATTCCGGTATTTCGGGGAGCGGGCCGTCGGTGTCAGGCGGTGGTTCCACCGGTTTCTTCAACGCGGGCTCCCCGACGGCCGGTGCCGGTTCCGCGGTGCCTTCGAGTTCGTCGATGCGTTTCTCCAGCCGCTCGATGGTGTTGAGGAAACGCGTGGTGGACTGTTCCACGCGACTGACGGGGACCACTTGCGTCCGACCGTCGCCGAGGGCCGGGGTCGCGAAACCGGTGCCAAGCATCTGGCCGGTAAATTGGGCGATCATGGTTTCCGTGCGGCGATTCATGACGCGCAGCAGGAACACCGCGAAGAACAGCATCCCGAAGAACCCGGTGCCGGCAAAAATGCCCACCAGAATCAGGGTGAATCGATGCGCCTTCTGCATCGAGTCGATCTCCTGTTCGCGCTGCGCCGTGACGGACTGCTCGATGCGGTTCAGGCGCGCTTCCATCTCTTCGTTGTTGCGCTTCGTGGCGGCCTCAGCGTCCTGCCGGGCCTGCTCCAGAGCGCGGGCGTTGGCGGCGGCATCCTGGCGGGCCTGCTCGATCTCCCGCAACATGGATTGCTGCTGTTCCTGAAGTTGTTCGTACGATTGAACAACATGCCTAGCCAGGGCCGCATCACTTTCGGCGGGTGCGGAATTGGTTCCCCCAGCCCCGAAAGCTTTCAGGGCGGCGACGGATAGACATAACGCCACAAGGAAAGCGGCGGTCGCCGAGACCGGTCTCGGACTTCTGCGATTTCCTCCCATAGTGTCGAGGTCCCCCGCGGCAAACCGTAGGGCAATCTCGGTGGGAATTCAATCCGAAAATCCACCACAACCGCGATTTCCGAGGCGCAACCTGAGCCGTGCCGTTGACAGACGAGGGGCGCAAACCTATAGTCGGCCCGTTGTTTTTCTCGACAAGGGGGATGACCGACCAATGCCTGAGATCGCATACGTCAATGGAGAGTTTCTGCCTCTCGAACGCGCCACCGTCCGCGTGGAGGACCGCGGCTTTCAATTCGCCGATGGCGTCTACGAAGTCCTGCGCACGTACGGCGGCAAGCCGTTCGCGATGGACGAACATCTGGCGCGGCTATCCCGCAGCCTCAAGGCCCTCGAACTGAAGGCCCCGGCGAGTGACGGACAGTTGAAGTCCATCATTGGCGAGGGGATTCAACGCTCCGGGTTTGCCGAGGCGACTGTTTACCTGCAAATCACCCGTGGGTGCGCGCCCCGTCACCGGGGGATGCCGAAGAACGTCGAGCCGACCATTGTGATGACGGTGCGCAAGCTCGGACCGGCGGCGACGACGCTGCCCGGAGCCGGTATCGCGGTCATCACCCTGCCGGAATTTCGCTGGGCGCGTTGTGACGTCAAAAGCATCGCGCTGTTGCCGAGTGTGCTCGCGTATCAAGCGGCGAAAAAGGCGGGAGCGGACGACGCGATTTTCGTGGATCAGGACGAAACCGTGAACGAAGCGACGGGAGCCAACGTGTTCATTGTCACGGATGGCCGGTTGCGCACGCCGCCGACGAGCACGCGCATTTTGCCGGGCGTCACGCGCGACAAGATCCTGGAGGTATCGCGCGCGGCGGGAATTGAAACCGCCGAAGAGCGGATCACGAAGTCGGAACTCTACGCGGCGGCGGAGGTGTTCCTCACCAGCACGACCGCCGTGGTGGTGCCGGTTGTGACGGTGGACGGCCGGCAAATCGGCACGGGGAAAACGGGGCCTGTGTCGGCGCGGGTGTACGAGCAGTTCGCCCGGATGTTCATTCGTCCGTGAAGAGCGCCCGGGGGCGCCGCCATCGTTGAAATCCTTCGCGTCCAGCGGTTTTGCCCGGCGGTTGACAATCAAGTCACGCCTGCTATGATGCGCGTTCCCTTACCGGGACAGACACATGAAACGGACATACCAGCCGTCCAAGATTCGGCGGCAACGAAGATTCGGGTTTTTGAAACGGACGCGCACGAAAAGTGGCCGCGCGACCTTGCGTCGGCGTCGCCGCAAGGGACGCAAGCGCCTTTCTGTGTAGGGGGCAAGCCGTGGTGGCGGCTTGACGGAGGCCGGGTTGCATGGCAGCAGCACATTGCCGAAAAGCGAGCGACTCCAGCACGGTCATCAGTTCCGGCGGGTGTATGAACACGGGCGCAAGATCGTCGGCAAGCTCTTCGTGCTCTATGTGGTCGACGATTCGACGGAGCAGCCACGCGCCGTGGGTGTGGTCACCAGCCGCCGGATCGGGGGCGCGGTGACGCGGAATCGCGCGCGGCGACTGTTGCGCGAGGCGTATCGGCTCAACAAACGGAAACTCAAAACCAATTACCTGATTGTCATGATTGCCCGCAGCGCCATCAACGGAAAACGCCTCCAGGACGTGGAGGCGGAATTACTGCGACTGTTCCGCGCGGCGGGCGTTCTGAACGAGACGTGATCAAGCGTTTACTTCTATTGCTTCTGCGACTGTACCGCTATCTGTCGCCGCTGAAGATGTTGTTGCCGGCGCCGCCCCTGGCGGGCGGTTGCTGTCGATTTTATCCCACCTGTTCCTGCTATGCGCATGAGGCAGTCGAGAAACTTGGTCCCATGCGCGGCGTATGGCTGACGGCGAAACGATTGGCACGGTGCCATCCGTTTGCCGAAGGCGGCTTTGACCCGGTGCCCAAGCGATGATGGACCGGAAAACCATGCTCGTCGTGGTGGGTTGCCTCCTCGCCCTCATCGGGGCGCAGAAGGTGATCAACACGATTTATCCGCCGAGACCGAAGGCCCCGCGACCGCCCGTTGGAGTTGTCACGAATGCTCCGGTGCCGCCGGCGGAAACAGCGAAGCCGGCGGAGAAGACCGCCGAGCCGGCGCATGAGACCAAGGCGGAGTCCGAACAGCCGCGTCCTGCCGAAGAGACCGTCACGCTGAGCAATGAATTCGTCCGGGTGGATTTCACCAGTTGGGGCGGGGGCGTGCGCTCCGTCGAGTTGCTCCAGCACAAGGCCAACGGCCATGGTTCCGCGACCCTGAACGGCGCAGGTTTGGTGCCGGCATTGTCGCTCGTCGGCGTGCCGGGCGCGGGAAGCAACGACGTGTTCGCCATCCAACGCGTGGATGAAAAAACCATTCGGCTGCGCAGCGGCAACGGCGTCACCAAGACCGTTACGCTCAGCAATGAGTACGTCATGGCCGCCAGCGTACAGGTGCCCGCCGCACTTGCGCCGTCCGGCGCGCTGAGTCTCGTGGTCGGCACGGCGACGCCGACGCAGCTTCGGGAAATACCCAGTTATCTGGTGGTGGACTGGCAGGGGGCGTCGAGGTTTCGCAATCGCACGCTGCCGCGCATCATGGATCGAATGAAGACGGGCAAAACGCGGGAGGAGATCCGCGTCGGCTGGATTGCGGTCAAGAGCCAGTATTTCACGATGGTGTTGTCACCGACGACAAACGTCACGGCGGTGACCTATGCATCCGTGGATTTGACGTCGCCCGCGCCGGGGCCGGTCAATCACGGTCTGATGGCCGTGGCCGATGTACCCCTGACGCCGGGCACGAACGGCAGTACATCGTGCGCGTTTACGTTCTACACCGGGCCAAAGGACTATAACCGACTGGCGGTGTTGGGCAGCCACCAGGAAGAACTCATGGACTTCGGGACGCCCCTCGACTTGTATTCCGGATTGTTCGGCATCGCGCTGTTGCACAGCTTGAATTTCTTTTATCGGCTGATCCCGAACTATGGCGTGGCCATCATCCTCGTCACGATTGCGCTAAAGATCATTTTCTGGCCGATCCAGGCCAAGAGCATCCAGTCAATGAAGGCCATGCAGAAATTTCAGCCGTTGATGAACAAGCTGCGCGAGAAATACAAGGACGACCAGCAACGGTTGCACCAGGAAATGATGAAGCTGTACAAGGAGCACAAGATCAACCCGTTTTCGGGCTGTTTGCCGATGCTCGTGCAGTTGCCGGTGCTCATCGCGTTTTACCGCGTCCTGATCAACGCCATTGCGCTGCGCGGCGCGTCGTTTCTGTGGATCAAGGACCTGGCGCAGCCCGACACCATCGCGACCTTCGCCGGTTTCGATATCAATCTGCTGCCGATCTTGATGGTTGGCGGGACGTACTGGCAGCAGAAGCTCACGCCCACGGGCGGCGACCCGCAGCAACAGAAAATGATGATGTTCATGCCGCTGATGATGCTATTTTTCTTCTACAAATTGGCAGCGGGCTTGACGCTGTATTATACGCTGCAACAAGTACTTTCGCTGTTCCAACAATGGTTGGGCATGCGCCAGGCGCGGGGCGCCACCCCGGCCGGGCCCATTACTTCCGCTGGAAAAGTGAAATGAATTTCGGTAAGATAGCGCACAACTTGGCATCAACGGGCGTCGCAGCTTTACCCCGACAGAGTCGGGGTTTACCACGCGTAGGGTAGGCCGAACGCCCAAAACATAGGAGCACAGGCATGGAAACTGAAACACCAACCCCGGTCGCTGCATCCATTCCCTCCGGTCCGCCGCTCGAACCCCGCGCCGCCTTGCAGACGATGTTGGACGGCCTCGGCCTCCAGACCAAAGTCGAGGCGGTCACCATGGATGGTTCGACGCTGTTGCACATCGCCACGGTCGAACCCGGCCGCCTCATCGGCAAACATGGCCAGACCCTCCATCAACTGCAATTCCTGTTGAATCGCATCCTGCAGCGCATGAGTCCCGACGCCCCGCGCGTGATCGTCGATTGCGAACGCTACCGCGAACGCCAGCACGACGACATCCTCAAGAAGGTTGCCGCCGCCGCCGACGGAGTCCGCCGCTGGGGCGACCCCGTGAAGATCGGGCCGTTCAACGCCTTCGACCGTCGCGTCATCCACCTGCACATGGAGAAGGACCGCGAGCTGGAAGCCATCAGCGAAGGCGAAGGCGACGAAGCCGGCATGAAGAGAATGATCATCCGCGTCCGCGAAAAGCCGGCAGCGTAATACGTGGGTGCGTGACATCCTTCCTCGCGCGGGGAAGAGGGACCCGCGATCGAACTGAGTGCGTGGTCAGTAGACCGGCGCACAACACAACCACACCGGTTACTTATACCTCAACAGCCGCATCGCATTCAAAATCACGAGGACGCTGCTGAATTGGTGGGCGATGGCGCCGCCGATCATGTGAAGGTGGCCGGTGGCGGCGGTCGTGATCATCACGATGTTGTAGGCGAGCGCGAAGATGAGACCTTGCTTGATGATCCACAACGTATGACGGCTCAGGCCGACGGCGAACGCGATCTTCGAGAGGTCGTCAGCCATCAGTGCAATGTCCGCCGCCTCATGCGCCACGTCGGTCCCGCTCACTCCCATTGCGATACCGACGTCCGCCACCGCCAACGCGGGCGCGTCGTTCACGCCGTCACCGACCATGGCGACACCGCCGCTGCGTCCCGCCTGTTTCAGGGATTCGATGTGCTCGGCCTTCTGTTCCGGCAACACATCGGCCTTCACTTCATCGAGACCCAACTTGCCGGCGATCTGCATGGCCACGCGCCGGTTGTCGCCGGTGAGCATGACGACCTTCTCGACGCCGAGGCCACGCAGCTCATGAATCGCTTCATCGGCCCGCTCGCGCACGGTGTCGGCCACGCAGATCGTGCCGCAGACCTCGCCATCGTGCGCCACCACGATGGTCGTGTGTCCTTCGTCATGATGTTCGTCCATGTGCACTTGCAGCGCATCGCTCATGGCCACGGATTCGTCGTCCATCAATCCGGTCTGGCCGACGACGAGTTTCTGGCCGTTGCGTTCCGCGACGACACCGCGACCGTGGTGCGCCTGGAACTTCGACGGGTCTTCCGTCGTAAGGCCCAACGCGACCGCCTTGCGCAGGATGGCGCGGGCCACGGGGTGTCCGCTCATCTTTTCGGCGACCGCCGCGATCCCGACGAGTTCCGCTTCGCTATGTTGATCAAACCGGCTGACGTGCGTGACCTCGGGCTCGCCGTGGGTGAGCGTGCCGGTCTTGTCGAACACGATGGTGTGCAGCCGCGCCGTCGCTTCGAGGTATTGTCCGCCCTTGATGAGCACGCCGGCCCGCGCCGCGCGGGCAATCGCGGCCATGACGGCGGTCGGCGTGGCCAGAATCAACGCGCACGGACAGGCGACAATCAACACCGTGATCGCCCGCGCCGTGTCATGGGTGAAGATGAATACCAGCGCGGATAGCGAGAGCATTACGGGCACAAGCCAGCCCGCTGCGCGGTCGAGCGTACGCTGAATCGGCGCTTCGCGTTGCTGTGCCTGTTCGACCAGTTGGGCGATACGTGCGAGCGTCGTGTCTTCGCCGACGCGCTTTGCCTCGATGATCAATGCCCCCGTTTCCGCCAGCGTGCCGACGAACACTTCGTCGCCTTCGCTCTTGTCCACAGGCATGCTCTCGCCCGTCACGGGCGCCTGGTTCACGGACGCCATGCCGCTTTGCACCACGCCGTCCACGGAGAAGCGTTCACCCGCGCGCACAACCACGACATCGCCAACCCGCAATTCCGAGGCGGCGACTTCCGTTTCCTTCCCCTCGCGTCGCACGCGCGCGGTGGGCGGCACCAGCGAAAGCAGGCTGCCGAGGGAGCGTCGGGCCCGGCGCACTGTGTATTCTTCCAGTTGCGCGCCGAGCAACATGATGAACGCGACTTCACCCGCGGCGACGAATTCGCCGACGGACGCCGCTGCGATGACGGCGATGGCCACCAGCACATCCGCGTCCAGCCGTTTCGCGAGCAACGCCTTGATGGCGCGGCGGCAAATCGGATAGGCGGCGAGGACCAGCGCGACGAGCACCAACGTGGTGGCGACAGCCGGCGGCACGAGTCTGGTTGCGCCCAACAGCCACCCCGCGAAGAGCAGCGCGCCTGTGCCGATGACCTTGATCAAGGCGCGGCGCGCGGCGCGGCCCTCTTCGATGTCACGGTCACGAACAGGAAGCCGGGCGCTGTATCCCGCGCGCTTGACGGCGTCGATGAGTGATTGCTCACTGACCGCGGCGTCCGGCAGGTCGATGATGGCGGTCTTCGAGACAAAATTGACAGACGCCCTTTCAACGCCCGGCACGGCGCACAGCGATTTCTCCACCGCCCTGGCGCAGCTCGCGCACGACATGCCATCGACCTGTAGTTTCACCGTTTTCATGTTGTTCCAGCGTGATAACCATAGTCCTCGTGGCGGAAAAAGTCGAGACGGGGACGGGAAAGCCCGCTCAACGGAGGTCACGTGGTACGCAAGGGAAAGCTTCATTTCTGTCGCGGTTTCGAGTATCACCGTGAATCGTCTTGGGCGGATCAATGAGCAATCGTTGGATACTGGTGGATGGATACAGCGTGCTGCATGCGTGGCCGAGGTTTGCCACGCGCAAGGTACGGGGTTTGTCGCTTCAGCAGCGGCGCGAGATGTTGGTGGGATTGCTGCGGCAGTATGCGGACCATGGCCGCCGGCGGGTGACGCTGGTGTTCGATGGTTACGCGGCGAAACGCAAGCCTGAGGGAACGGAGCCGACACACGGGGTGGAGGTGCTGTTTTCAGAACGCGGCAAGACGGCCGATGACCTGATTGAGCGTCTGGTCGGGCAATCGGAGCACAAGGCCAATACTCTGGTGGTGACTTCGGACAACATGGAGCGCCAGACGGTGGAGGCCATGGGCGCGCAGACCACGTCAGCAGAAGTGTTTGAGGCGGAACTGGAGGCGGCGCTGCGCGACTTGGCGGGGATGGTTCGCTCGCACAGTCGTCGTCGGCACATCGGCCATGCACAGGGCGATTGGGAGGGGTAATTGGCCGCACAGAAGGCGTGGTTGACACAGAAGCTGAAATTTGGCTAGGATGTTGGAGTACTCTCTGGACGGAGGACACCGCGCTATGAATAAACTTGGCAAAATCGCCCCCATCATCGTCATTCTCGCCTGCCTCGGGTCGTTGTATCTTGCGTATACGCTTGACGGGATCAAGAAAACCCAAGCGGCGAAAATCGCCGAGCTTGATAGTTCTCTCAACACGACGACCGCCAGCCTCAATAAGACCAAGAGCACGCTCAAGCAAACCGAAGCCGATTTGACGACGACGAAGAGCGACTTGGACCAGGCCACCAACACCCTTCAGACCACGAAAGCCGCGCTCGACCAAAAGACCCAGGAAGCCGACGGCCTGAAAGCACAGTTGGCGACCACGACCCAGGATCTGGATAAGGCCAAGACGCAATTGGCGTCCGCGGAAGGTTCGCTGAAGAAGATTCAGGACGGATTGACGGCGGCGGGCCTTGGCGACCTCACCAGCATCGAAAAAGTCCGCGACAAGATCATCTCGTTGTCCGAGGAGAACAAGGTCCTGGGCCAGCAAGTGACGGCGAAGCAAAACGAGATCCAGCGACTGAACCTGAGGATTGAGGACCTGACCACCACGCCCGTTGGGGTGCGCGGCCATGTTTCCTTCGTCCAGGGCAAATGGGGTTTCCTCGTCCTGGATGTTGGCCAGGAGCAAAAAGTCCGGCCGAACACCGAATTCCTCGTCTACCGCAACTCCAAGTTCATCGGTAAAGTCCAGGTTGTTTCCGTCGCAACCCACAACAGCATCGCCCAGATTCTGCCGGAGTATCTCCGTCAACCACCCATATCGGGCGATCTCGTCATCCACTAGTCACGATGGGCAGATTTCAATGAACGCTACCCGGGCCCTCCTCCTCACGGCGCTGGTGGCGACCGTCGTCCTGTTGGCGAGCGGGTGCGCCACCCCCAAAGAAGGCGACGTCAGCTCGATCCCATGGAACCGTCCCCAGCAATGGGAAGGCGCTGGCGGAATGGGCGGATTCCGTCCTCCCGGCAGCCCCGGGTATTGAACCGTCGGGGCGCGAACCGCCACTACACCAGCAACTCGGCGATCTGCACCGCGTTCAGCGCGGCGCCTTTCAACAGTTGATCGCCGCTCACGAACAGTTCGATCCCGCGTCCATCATCCCGCGACACGTCCTGCCGAATCCGGCCCACGAGACAGTCGTACATTCCCGACGCGTCGATGGGCATCGGATACTTCTTGTTGGCTGGGTCATCCACGACCTTCACGCCGGGCGCCTTTGACAAAATCGCCCGCGCCTCGGCCGGCGTCATCGGCCGCTCAAACTCGATGTTCACCGCCTCGCTGTGGGCCCGATACACCGGCACCCGCACACAGGTGGCGCTGATCCTCAGCGCCGGATGATGCATGATCTTGCGCGATTCGTTGACGAACTTCATCTCCTCTTTCGTGTACCCGTTATCGAGAAACACGTCCACGTGCGGGAACAAATTGAACGCGATCCGCTGCGGCAGCACTTCGGCGCTGACCGCCTTCTCCCCGCGCAACAACTTCGCGGTCTGCTCTTCAAGCTCGGCCATCGCCTTCGCGCCCGCCCCGCTGGCGGCTTGATAGGTGGACACCACGATCCGCCGCACCGGGTTCGCCTTGTGCAATGGATACACCGCCACCAGCATGATCGCGGTCGAACAATTCGGATTGGCGATGATACCCTTGTGTTTCTTCGCGTCCTCGGGGTTCACCTCCGGCACCACCAGCGGCACGTCGGGATCCATCCGGAACGCCGACGAATTGTCGATTACCACCGCTCCCTGTTCCGCCGCGCCATGCGCAAACTCCTTCGACCGCGACGCGCCCGCGCTGAACAGCGCAAAATCGATGCCCTGAAACACACCGGCCTTGAGCAGTTCCACAGTGATGTCGGCGCCCTTGAACTTCAGCTTCTTGCCGACACTGCGTTCCGACGCGAACAGCCGCAGGCTTTTCACGGGAAACGCCCGCTTCGCCAGCGTCTCAATCATCTCGACGCCGACCGCTCCGGTCGCGCCAACCACTGCCACATTATATCCTTTAGCCATATAAAACCCCTTCTAACGGGGCGGAAAGTATACCCCGAAAACCCGTGTTCGCAAGCCGAACTGTAGTAGCGGCTGTCCCAGCCGCCCGCCCCCTCTGAGATCTCAAATCTCCAATCTCCAATCCAATTTTCCCTCCTACCATTGAAAGCTTGCCACGTTCCACGTGGTTGGATGTTGAGCGTTGGACGTTGACTCCATTAACTGTCTTCATTTCTCCCTAAAAACTCCCCCTTTCCGGCCCTTTTTTCACCATTTATTCCCTGTTTTTTGCCTCTTTTTGCAAAACGAACCCAACTCGCTTTTTCCCCCAACCCATTTATTCCAAAACACTTCCACATTTTTCAGTTGGGTTCGTTTGGTAAAAAACATACTTTTATAGAGAGCCCCCCCCAACCGACGTTCTTTCGCCCACTGTAGCTGCGCTCGCCGAGCGCGGGCCGTCGGTAGGGCTGCCACCGCCTTCCTCCTAACACCTTTTTCAAATAACCGTCGCC
>JBEKYJ010000030.1:0-26066 GCA_049511095.1 Verrucomicrobiia bacterium | reverse complement strand
CACAAAGCGGTAGTTATCGTACTGCTCTTTGCCAACGATGAGGCGGTGACGGCGGACATTGTTAATTTGGTCGACAATGTCGGTCGCTGCGGCCGGAATCTGGTTGGTCGTTGTCTGATAAACAGTTGAGACCAAGGTGTTGCTTGCCGACAGAACGGGAAGCACGGCACCGTTGGTGACAACAAGAATGCCGGATTCGGTGTGGACAGTGATGTTGGTTCTTGCTGTAACAGATTTTGGCCAGTCACCTGCGGCGGAATCCAGTTCAGAGACTGTGATAAGGTTCGTCTGCGCCCACATCGGGAGCGATGCGAGATTCAGGAGAATCGCAAGAAGTATTGCCGTTCTCATTTCCTCTTTGGCATCTCAATCATTTAGGTTCTCGGGATAACAGCAAAACGACAGAGATGCTTCGACAAGCTCAGCATGACAGCGTTGGCATCCGTTGGGGAGGACATGTCGAATTTAATTCTGTCGGGCGGAACCATCGGACTTCTCCAAGCGAGATGAAGACTAATTCGCCGGCCGGCTGAACACAATCCGAAAGTGATTGGCAAGCGGGATGCGGGCGCGGTGAGCTTGCGGAAGACGAAGGCGGCGGACGTGTGCTGGTGTAGACGCGCCTGTGCGAGGCGCGTTTCGAACACGGCTCATAGAGCCGTGGCTACACCGAACACGGCACGCGAGCAGGCCCACGCTACACCGGAAACGGCCCGCGCTCAGCGAGCGCGGCTACAGTAGGCTCGACGGTCGGCGATTGCCGCGGGAGTACGGTGTGCCCTTCGACGTTGCTCAGGGCAGGCGGCGTGTCGTCAGACTCCGCTATCGAAAATTGATATTTTTTGCTGGACGGGGCGGGGCGGCGGTGGTATAGAGGCGATAGTTGTTTGACATAGGAAGAACGGTTTGGGCCTTACACACCGCAAACGGCCACGGAGCAGAGCGGACGGCGCGGTGGGCCACCGCGCCCTACCAACGGCGGGCGGGGGGGGACTCTTCATAAAAGTATGTTTTTCCAAAACGAACCCATTTGAAAACTGCGGATGTATTTAGGTATGAATGAGTTGGGCGAAATGGGGGTTGGGTTCGATCGACCGGGAAGAGGCGAAGCGAAGCCAATTTGGGACACAATTCGGCGCCGGAAGGGCCGTTTTATGCACGAACGAACCCAAAGCGAACCCAGCTTAAGGCACCGGAAGGGTTCGAAACGGCGCGATACCTACACGACAGGCATCGCGCCCTACAACGCGCCCGGATGCGCTGTGGACCCCGTATACAACACGAGGGCGGGCAGAGCGGCCCCGATCTCGGAATCGGGGCAAGCTGTGGCTGCACGGCGGGATACCCCGAAACGACACGGGGCATCCCGCCCTACAATACGGAGCATCGCGCCCTACAAAAAGCCATGCCCGCGGCGCACCAGCCGCGCGGATTGACCAAGGCCGGGCGGTGGGCTATGCTGGGCGGACATCGAAGGTCGCGAATGCCACATCAGTCAAGGATTGATAAGAAGAAGATCCGGGAGGCCGTGCGCCTGTTGCTGGAGGCCATCGGTGAGGACCCGGACCGCGAGGGGTTGCGGGAGACGCCGGAACGGGTGGCGCGCATGTACGAAGAGATTTTCGGGCAGGGAGAGGAAGACCCGCGGGTCAGCCTCAGCACGAGATTCGACGAACAGCATCGCGAGGTGGTGCTGGTGAAGGACATTCCGTTTTTCTCGATGTGCGAACATCATCTGATGCCGTTTTTCGGCAAGGCGCACGTCGCGTACATTCCGAGCGGTCAGATCGTGGGCATATCGAAGCTGGCGCGGGTCGTGGAGGCGTTCGCGCGCCGGCCACAGGTGCAGGAACGGATGACCAGCCAGATTGCCGACATTATCAATGAGGAACTCAAGCCCGAAGGCGTGGCCGTGGTGTGCGAGGGCGTGCACACCTGCATGACCATGCGCGGCGTGAAGAAGCCCGGTTCTTCGGTGATCACGTCGGCCATGCGCGGGGCGTTTCGCAAAAACATCAGCACCCGCGCCGAAGTCATGGCGCTGATTTTTGGCAAGCCGAGCGTGTGATGAAAAAAGTTTACATCAAGACTTACGGCTGTCAGATGAACGAGCGCGACAGCGAAGCCGTTGCCGCCATGCTGCGCGAGCGCGGGTACGACATCACGGGCTCGGAGCGCGATGCGGATGTCATCCTGTTGAACACCTGCAGCGTTCGCGACCTGGCCGAGCAAAAGGCCATGGGCAAGATGAGCACGCTGGCGCACCTCAAACGCCGCAAACCCGAACTGGTACTCGGTTACATGGGTTGCATGGCGCAAAGCCGGGGCGCGTCGCTCGCGGAGAACCAGCCCGCTGTCGATCTCGTCGTTGGCACCCAGCGATTTCATCACGTGCCCGATTACCTGGATGAGATTCTGGCACGGCGTGGTGCGGAAGCGGATGCCTATGACGAAGAGCTGAAGGCGATCGTGGATGTGGCGGAAGAGACGAGAAGCGAATCCACGATCAAGGACCACGTGCTCGGCACGAACGGCGACCGGCAAGTCACGGGATTTGTCAGCATCATGCAGGGGTGCGAGATGTACTGCACGTTTTGCATCGTGCCGTACACGCGCGGCGGCGAACGGAGCCGTCCGATTGCCGAGATTGTCGAGGAAGTCCAACGCATGGTTGACCAGGGCGTGAAGGAGGTGACGTTGCTCGGGCAGATCGTGACCAGTTATGGGCGCAAGGAGATTCCCAAGAAGAACGGGAAATCGGCGTTTGTGCAGCTTCTCGAAGCCGTGCACGAAGTAAACGGTCTGGAACGCCTCCGCTTCACGTCGCCGCATCCAAAAGGGTTCGGAGACGATCTGGTGCAGGCGTATCGCGATTTGCCGAAGCTCTGCGAACACGCCCACTTGCCCGTGCAGAGCGGTTCCAATCGCATCCTGAAGGCCATGAACCGCGGTTATACCCGCGAGTGGTACCTGGGAATCGTAGAGAAACTTCGCGCGGCGCAGCCGAGCATCGCGATCAGCACCGACATCATCGCGGGGTTTCCCGGCGAGACCGAGGAAGACTTCGAGGAGACCGCGTCGCTCATGCGCGACCTTGAATTCGATCAGGCGTACATTTTCAAGTATTCGAAACGGCGGGACACGCCCGCCGCGGACATGCCGGACCAGGCCAGCGAGCGGGAAAAGGAGCGGCGCAACCAGGTGCTGCTCCAGATTTTGAACGAGCGGATGGCGCGCAAGTATCGCGAACTGGTCGGTCAAACGGTCGAAATCCTCGTCGAAGGCCGGAGCGAAAAGAGCGGCAAACGGATGTTCGGACGCACGCGGACGAACCGGATTGTGTTTTTCGACGGCAGCGAGCGTCACAAAGGCGAGTTGCTGCCGGTCCGCATCGAACGCGCCACAACCATTGCCCTATATGGCAATCCTGCCATCCACGACGTGTAAATTATGACGCGACTAGCCATCACCTCGACCATCATCGGCGCCGCCATGATTGCAGGCCGATTGCCCGGCGTCATCACCCCCGCCAAGTTCATTGACTACGCGCGCAAGTTTCCCCGCTCGGTGCTGTGGGGACGTGTCTTGATGGGGATTTGCGCCGTGTGGGCGGGGATTGTGATGTTCCGTGCGGCGACCGACGACTGGGCGTGGGCCAGACCGGTCGTCATCATCGGTGTGCCAGTCGGCTATTGGCTCGTGCTGCAATTTGCCGATCAATTTCTTGCCCTGCGCGGGCTGGCGGGGTTGCTGCTGCTGGTCGCAAAAGTCGCGGTTGATGCCGCCGATCTCAGCGACAGGCCAATCCGGCTGGTTGTCACCGTGCTGGCGTACCTGTGGGCCTGCGCGGCGATGTGGATGGCCGGTTTCCCGCACCAAGTCCGCGATGTCATTGGTTTCATCACAGCCAGCACCACTCGATGCCGCGCCGCCTGTTTGCTCGGCACCGCCATTGGTGCGGTGTTGGTGGTGCTGGGGCTTTTCGTGTACTGATGATCATTACTTCAACACGCGTCTCTCTTCGCTTTTCTTTGGCGAATACCGCGGCTACTGTTGTAGCGTGAAGACGCCGCGGATACTGGTGGTGCGAGGCGGGGCGATTGGGGATTTCATCATGACGCTGCCGGCCATCGGCGCGTTGCGCGAACACTGGCCCGAGGCGCACATCGAGATTCTCGGTTATCCGCACATCATCGAGTTGGCGCGGGGACGGTACTACGCGGATGCGACGCGGTCGATCGATGCGAAGCCGATGGCGCGCTTCTTTATTCCCAACGCGGCGCTCGATCCCGACTGGATGGCGTATTTCGGCGGGTTCAACGTGGTGATTTCCTATCTGTTCGATCCCGACAGCATTTTCGCCAGCAACGTGCGCAGTTGTGGCGTCAAGCATGTGATCGAGGCCTCGCCACGACCCAAGGACACACATGCGGCGGTGCATTATTGTCGGCCGCTGGAGTCGCTGGCGATATACGTGGAGGCGCCGCGCCCGCGGGTTCATCCGAACGAGTCGGATCGTGAGATGGCGTCAAGATACATGAAGATGGTTGGGCGCGGGCCGGTTGTCGCCATTCATCCCGGCAGCGGCGGTGAGAAGAAGAATTGGCCGGTGGAAAACTTCGCGGCGGTGACGCGGTGGGTATCCGATGAGTTGGCGGCGCAATTGGTGATCGTGCAGGGCGACGCCGACGAACACGTCGTCAAGAGGCTGACGAAGCAGCTCGAGCCGCGTCCGCATACCGTAGCCGCCGGGCTGAAACTGGTCGAATTGGCAGCCGTGTTGGAACGATGCGTGCTGTTTTTGGGGAATGATTCCGGCATCACGCACCTGGCGGCGGCGGTGGGTGTGCCCGTCGTGGCGGTGTTTGGCAGCGCTTCGCCGCCGATCTGGGAACCGCGCGGCGAACGCGTGCGCGTGGTGCGGTTTTGCGACCACGATGTGGCGCAGGTGAACGCCGCGATTGAGGAGTTTTGGGGCGTTCCGCGCGCTTGATCGCTGAAGTCGTTGGTACACAAGCCATTTGGCTTGACGACTGGCCGTCCCGCTACTAAATTGACACATTGAGATGCAGCTAGTGAGAAGTCTCGTAAGTGATTACGAGCAAGGAAGGTAAACAAGAGATCGATGCGCGACCGAAATCTGGAAAAGAATATTCGGCGGATCGAGGCGTTTGTCGAGTCGTGGAAGCAGTTGAGTCAGTTTCTGGATCGTGGATTCAAGGGTGACCCGTTCGCGGGTGAGGAAGAGGCGGCGTTTCTGGAGTTGAAGAGTCGGATCGCGCAGGAGTACGAGTTGTTGATGGTCATGCTGGCGTCGGAAGCGGACCGGGATGATCGTGCGTTGCGGATACTGAACAGCGTGCCGAGCCTCTCGGCGTTCAAGGGATTGCCGGAGGGGACGTCGAAGAAGCTGGCCACCGAGTGGCATAGCACGTACTTGGGGTTGCAGGCGTTGTTGGGGCGATTGCGGGGACGGGAGGCGCAACTGCGGGGCGTCAGCACGATTCGCGTGGCATGGGGACGCGTGTTTGCCAACCCGCTGGTGGTTTTGTTGATGATGATTGCGGCGTCGTACGGGGTGTACCGGTTTGCGGAAGAATGGATTCCAAAATTGTCGCAGCTAACGGAACAAATGGAGAGGAAATAATGACGAAGCGAGACTTGGTGATTCGGATCAGCAACGACACAAACCTTATTCAACAGGATGTGCTGACGGTCGTGCAGAAGACGCTCGACTACGTCACGGAGGCGCTGATCAAGGGGGAGACCGTCGAACTGCGAAACTTCGGCGTCTTCGAGGTCAAACTGCGCAAGCCGCGCGTCGGTCGCAATCCGAACGATCCCGGCAAGGACGTGCAGATTCCGGCGCGCGCGGTCGTCAAGTTCAAGCCCGGCAAGGAGATGCGCGAGCAGGTGCTGCGGCTCACGGAAAAGTACAACGGCCCACAAGGCACTGCGCAAGCCTGAGGGCTTGGCGTTTGAGTTTACGTGCCGCTCCTGTGGCGTGAAGGTCGTGCTGGGCCTCGCGCCGGAGGCACAATGTTTGGTGTGTAACGCATCATGAACCCGTTGCCCGGCTTCCGCGACTTTTATCCCGAAGCGCTCGCCATTCGCCGCCACATCTTCGACAAGTGGCGCGACGTGGCGCGACGTTACGGCTTCCGCGAATACGATGGTCCGCCACTGGAACCGCTCGAACTGTACACACAGAAATCGGGCGACGAGATCGTCGGACAACTCTTTAATTTTGTCGACAAAGGCGGGCGGGCGGTGGCGCTACGGCCTGAGATGACGCCGACGCTGGCGCGCATGGTCGGCGCGCACCATCGCGACTTCAAGAAGCCAATCAAATGGTTTGCGATCCCGCAACTTTTCCGTTACGAGAAACAGCAGCGGGGACGACTGCGCGAGCACTTTCAATTCAACGCCGACATCATCGGCGAGAGCGACGTGAGCGCCGACGCTGAACTCATCGCGCTGGCCATCGACACGCTTCGCAGTTTCGGCCTGACTGAGAATGATTTCGTCGTGCGGATCTCGGACCGCCGCGCATGGCACCGATACCTGTCAACTGCGGGCATCCCGGAAGGCAGGCAGGACGCGGCATTTCAGGCGATCGACAAGCTGGAACGCGAGCCGTTGGAGAAGACGCGGGAGAAGTTGACTTCCGTCGGATTATCCGCGCAGAAGGCGGAAGAGCTCTTGGCGATCGCGGAAGGCAAATCAACGGCGGATGCGCCCGAGTTGCAGGAAGCGCTCACGAAGATTGGCGATTTGGCCGGGTTCTGCGAAGTGGACTTCAAAATTGTGCGCGGCTTGGCCTATTACACAGGCATTGTTTGGGAGATTCATGATCGCAAAGGCGAGCTGCGGGCGATTGCCGGCGGCGGACGTTATGACAATCTGATCAAGCAGGTGAGCGGGGTGGACCTGCCCGCGCTGGGTTTCGGGATGGGCGACGTTGTTCTTACGGAATTGCTGAAAGATCGCAATCTGTTGCCGAAGGACGATGGCGAACTGAATTGCTATGTCGTCATTGCAGATGAATCGTTGCGTCCAGAAGCACTGAAGCTGATTCACAAGTTGCGCGAAGAGGGAATTGCGGTAGACTACAGCCTTACAGAAACGAAAGTCGGCAGGCAATTCCAAATGGCCGATGCACTCGGAGCGCGCTTTGCTCTTACGATAGGCCCCGATGAGTGGAAATTGGGAAAGATGAAGTTGAAGAGATTGGCGACGGGTGGAGAGGCCACGCTCGACTTTACGAATGTAAAAGGCACGTTACGAGAGGGTTAATGGAGCGGACACATCATTGCGGGGAATTACGCGGGGCGGAAGTTGGACAGACGGTCACGCTGACGGGCTGGGTGCACGCGAGGCGCGACCTGGGCGGCATCGTCTTCATTGAACTACGCGACCGCTGGGGCAACACGCAGACGGTGTTCGATCCGCAACACAACAAACCATCGTGGGAGCTGGCGCAATCACTTCGCAGCGAGTTCGTCATCGTCGTCGAAGGCGCCGTGCGCAAACGACCTGCGGGTACGGAGAACACGAAGCTGCCGACGGGCGAGATCGAGGTGCTGGCGCATCAACTCGAGATCCTCAACCCGAGCGATACGCCGCCGTTCCAAATCGACGAATCGGGCGGCGCGCAGGCCGGGGAAGACCTGCGCCTGCAATATCGCTACCTCGACTTGCGGCGGCCGTCGATGGCGCGCAATCTGGTGCTTCGCCACCGCACCGCAAAGGCAGTCCGCGATTATTTCGACGGCAACGGCTTTCTCGAAGTCGAGACGCCCCTTCTTTTCAAGAGCACGCCGGAAGGCGCGCGTGAGTACTTGGTGCCGTCGCGCGTGAACCCCGGCAAATTCTACGCGCTGCCGCAATCGCCGCAGCAATTCAAGCAAATGCTGATGGTCGCAGGCGTGGACCGCTATTTCCAAATCGCGAAATGTTTTCGTGACGAGGACCTGCGGGCAGATCGCCAGCCGGAATTCACGCAGATCGACGTGGAGATGAGCTTCATCACGCGCGAGGACATGTACGCAATGATCGAAGGGCTGCTCGCCGCGGTATGGCTGGCGGCGCGTGGCGAAACCATCCCCACGCCGTTTCCGCGGATGCAGTTTCTCGAAGCCATGGAACGATTCGGCAGCGACAAGCCCGACACGCGCTTCGGAATCGAATTGGTCGATCTGACGAAGGAGTTCCTGCAGAGTCAATTCAGGGTGTTTCGCGGTGCGGTGGATGCCGGCGGCGTGGTGAAGGCGATCAACGCGAAGGGACTCGCCAACGCGACGCAAGGCCAGATCGATTCGCTGACGGAGACCGCCAAGACTTTCGGTGCCAAGGGATTGGCCTACATTAAGGTCGAGGGCGGCGAATGGAAATCGCCCATCGTGAAGTTCTTCAGCGACGCGGAAAAGCAGGCGCTCGTTGGCAAGCTGAAGATTGAGGAGGGCGACCTGATTCTGTTCGGTGCGGACAAACGCGAGACCGTGTGGGAAGTGCTCGGTCGTATGCGGCTGGTCGTGGCCGAAATGCTGAAGAAAGCCGGCACACTCAAGGTGCGGGACGATCAGTGGAATTTTCTGTGGGTCGTCGATTTCCCGCTCATCACATTTGATCGCGACGCGAATCGCTACTTGTCCACGCATCATCCGTTCACCGCGCCCGTGGCCGAGGATGTTCCGCTGTTGGACACCGAGGCGTCAAAGGTGCGGGGACAGCACTACGACATCGTGTTGAACGGCGTGGAACTCGGTGGCGGCTCGATCCGGATCCACAAACCGGACGTGCAGAAGAAAGTGTTCGAGGATGTGCTGAAGATTCCGCCGGACGTCGCGCAATCAAGGTTCGGGTACATGCTGCAGGCGTTTCGGTATGGCGCGCCGCCGCACGGCGGTATCGCGCTGGGCCTGGATCGGCTGTGCGCAATCCTCTGCGGTTCGACAAACATTCGCGACGTGATCGCGTTTCCGAAGACGGCGAAGGCGGTGGACTTGATGACGAGTTCGCCGAGCGAGGTCGAGCCGAAACAGTTGCGCGACCTGCGCATCAAGCTGGATCTGGAAGACGCAGGCTAAAGCCTGCGGTCACGGGCTCCAACGGTCAACCTGAAGCGGCAACCATCATGCCGTGCTCGGAGCAGGGGATGGTGGCGCGGCGATCTTTCTGGCACGTCCGCGTTTCCTTGGTTCCACGCGCGTGAAGACGCCCATCTTGCGGTATTTCTTGTATCGCGCCTCGAGCAAATCAGACATCTTCATCTCGCAGATCTTGTCGAGGTTCTTGAGAATCACCTTCTTAAGCGTGGCGGCGGTTTCGTCGTAATTCTTATGTGCGCCACCGAGTGGTTCGGGTATAATTTCGTCCACGACGTCGAGTTCCAACAAGTCCTTCGCCGTGATTTTAAGTGCGGCGGCGGCTTGCGCGGCGTTGGCGCGATCCTTCCACAGGATGGCGGCGCAGCCCTCGGGCGAGATCACGGAGTAGTACGCGTTTTCGAGAATGAGCACGCGATCACACACGCCGATGCCGAGCGCGCCACCCGAACCGCCTTCACCGATGACCACCGCGAGCAGCGGCGTCTTCAACACCATCATCTCGCGCAGGTTCACAGCGATCGCTTCCGCAATGTGGCGCTCCTCCGCGCCGACGCCCGGATAGGCGCCCGGTGTGTCGATAAACGTGACGACGGGGACATCGAATTTCTCCGCGAGTTGCATCAGCCGCAGCGCCTTGCGGTAGCCTTCAGGATGCGGGCTGCCGAAGTTTCGCATCAGATTCTCCTTGGTGTCGCGGCCCTTCTGCTGGCCAATGACCATCACGCGGCGCTCATCGATCGTGGCCAGTCCGCCAACGATCGCATGATCGTCGGCGAAACGGCGGTCACCGTGCAGTTCGATGAAGTTGGTCGCGACCCGCTGCAAATAATCCAGCATGTACGGTCGCTTCGGATGGCGCGCGAGTTGGACACGCTGCCACGGGGTGAGATTGGTGAAGACTTCTTTCTTGGTCGCCTCAAGCTTTTCTTCAATCGAGTGAATCTGCGCGGAGAGATCGATGCTTTGTTCGGTAGCCTGTTTTTGCAGGTCTTCAAGCGTTTGTTCGAGTTCCGTGATGGGTTTCTCGAATTCCAATGTGTAGATTTTCATGGGTAAACGGCCTCCTGACTACTCGTGAATGACCACCGCGCTGCCGACGGGCAAAACCGTGTATAACTCGGCGATGTCGTCGTTGAGGAGTCGAATGCAGCCTGCCGTGGCTTGCTTGCCGATGGAATTGGTGTCCCACGTGCCGTGAATACCGTAGCCGGGCACATTCAGGCCCAACCAATGTGTGCCCAGTATGTTCTCAGGATCACCGTAAGGAATAGTCTTGCCATCGGGTCGCCACCAAGGCGGGTTCGCAATCCGTGCCGTGATCTTGAATTCGCCAACGGGTGTCTTGCTGTATTCGCCGGTGCCGACGCGGTACCGCTTGAAGAACTTGCCGTTGTCGGTCAACCGAAGTTCATTCATGGTCTTGCTGATACTGACTGCAAAGTGGCCCTGATAGATGCGCAACCGATCACCCACGCGGATCATGTCGCGCGTAAGATTGTTGGATCTCTTGATCAACTCGACAGTCGCACCGAATTTCTGCGCGAGCTTGCCAAGCGAATCGCCCGACACAACGGTGTAATCGATCTTTTCAGGCGCAGGCACAGCCGTGAACAAGATCGTCGCGTTGATCTCGCTCAACAAGTTAAGGATCTTGTCCGATGCGCTTCCGTCATCGGCCAGAGGCTGCAGCAACGCGCGGGCTTCGGCCAGCTTGCCTTCGCTCTCCAACACGCGCGCGTGCTGGTATTGTTCGGTATTGGTGGACTCGGCCGGCGCGGGGGGGCGGCTGAGGGGTGCCACGGCTGCCGCCGCCGTGCCCGTGGCGGTATTTGCGGTTTGAGGTTCGGAAGTCGGCGACGACGACGACCAACTTGGGAGTCGGTCACAACCCGCAAGCCAGAATGTCAACACGACCAAACTGAGCCAAGGTTTCATGTCTGCAAGTCGCGAACCACCAGACTCATGGCAGGGTAACGGCGCGCGGGCTCCTTTTCAAGACATTTGAGTATGACCCGTTCGATGGAGTGGGGGATATCCGGGACCAGCGTGCGCGGGGGTCGCAGATGTTCATTGAAGTTGGCATACTTCTGCAACACCTCTTCGCGCGTGTCGCCGGAAATCGGTTTCTTGCCCGTGATCAGTTCATACGCCGTGACACCAAACGAAAAAATGTCCGCGCGCTCGTCGACGGGTTGGCGCGCGATTTGCTCGGGCGCGAGATACAGCGGCGTGCCCGACAGCTTCGATGCCCGCTTCGGCTTCGTGGGCCGCGGAATCGCCAGGTCGAAGTCGATCAGCTTTGGATCATAGGTCTTGGGCACCAGTATGTTCTCGGGTTTGAAGTCGAGATGAAGGAACCCGCATTCGTGAACGTGAGCCAGGGCCGCGGCCATGCCGGTGAGCATCTTGAGCTGATTGGCGCGCAGGCCTGCATCATTGCGCAGGATTAACTCTTTCATATTTGGCCCATCCACGTACTCGAGGATCGCATACCGCAGGCCGTTGAACTGGCCGCTCCCGTAATACTGCACGATGTTTGGGTGATGGAGCTTCTCCATGACTTTGCAGCCCCACTTGAACTGCCTGCTCCGGCTCCAGTGAAATCGGTGCTCCGGGAGAAGCATCCGCAGTATCAAACGCTGGCCCAGCCGATCTGTCACCAGATAGATCGTTGCCATTCCACCGTTGTTAATCTTCTCGAGAACGGTGTAATTTGCAAAGGTCGACCCAATCATGTGAAGGCCACGGTAACGAACCCCACCCCGCTTTGCAAACGCAATCCCGGAGCGCTCTGCGGCAGACGTGACTGCGGAATCGAAGCGTTGTGGAGGTGATCTCGTTGGCCGCCGCGAAAGAGGATGGGGTGACCGACGGGATTTGAACCCGCGACAGCCAGATCCACAATCTGGAGCTCTACCAGGCTGAGCTACGGCCACCATCCCGACCAACTCATCGTCGAAAGCAATCGAACTTAGCACTGTCCCTCCGCGACGGTCAAGGCATCGTAGCGTGCGGCCTGCCCCGAGTAGTGTTCGGGGCTGCTCGCGAACCCTTTTCGGAGCTGCCTGCCCTCGTGTCGTATACGGGGTCCCCAGCGCATCCGGCCCTTGAAAGTTGGAAGTTGAGCGTTGGAAGTTGGACGTTGACGCCATTAACCGACTTCCTTCCTCCCTAAAAACAGCCCTCCCGGCCCTGTTTTCCAGCATTTATTCCCCGTTTTTTGCCTCTTTTTTGCAGAACGAACCCAACTCGCTTTTTTCCCCAACACATTTATGTTTAAATAGATACGAATTTTTCAGTTGGGTTCGTTTGGTAAAAAAGTACTTTTATAGAGAGCCAACTCCGACAATTCCGCGAATTGCCGGAGGAGACGCAACGCCATCGGTGTACCGCGTTCGGTGTAGCCACGGCTCTGCGAGCCGTGCTGGGTTCGGCGTAGCGTGCGCTGCCTGCCCTCGTGTCGTATACGGGGTCACTAGCGCATCCGGGTGGCCGTCGTAGCGTGCAAGCCGAGCGGGCGCGACCCTCCTATGTCAAACAACTGTCGCCATCATACCACCCCCGGCCCACCCCGTCCAGTAAAAATATCAGTTTTCGATACATAGTCTTTACTGATTTGTAGGGCAAGCGGCCCGCTTGCCGCCGTTTCCCCCGAATTTGTCATCCTGAGCTTGTCGAAAGCCGAGTCCGACGAGACGCCGCTGTCGTTTGCGGCAACCTTCAGCGGCGGCGGAAGCCTTGGCGAAGGCTGGTCAAAAAGTCTCGCGCACGATTCCCCAGCGACCCCCACCGCGTCGAATACCTCTTCGCCCTCTACGAAAAACTCACCGCCCCGTTGGTGTCGGCGGCCAAACCGAAACGCAAGCGGAGCGGGAAGTAAATGCAGCCTTGAAAACGAACGGCGGAAAGATATAAACGGGAGTTAATCCCACAAGGAGGAACATGATGAACGCAAAGAAAAGCATCGAGTTGTTGAACAAGGGTGTGGCGGACGAGTTGCAGGCGGTCCACCAATACATGTACTGGCACTTCCACCTCGACGATCAGGGGTTCGCCCCGTTGGCGATGATGTTCAAGCGGATTGCCATTGAGGAAATGGGCCACGTCGAGCGCTTCGCCGAACGCATCCTGTTTCTAAAGGGCGATGCGGAAATGGTTGCGGCCGGCCCGGTGGAACCAATCACCGATGCGCAGAAGATCCTCGTCAAGGCGGCAGCCATGGAACAAGCAAGCGTCACCAGCTACAACGAATTCGCCATCAAATGCAGCCAGAACGCCGACGCGGCTTCCAAGCAAGTGTTTGAGGCGCTCGTCAACGACGAGGAACGGCACTTCGACGGGTTCGAGAAGCAACACGACAACATCAAGCGATTCGGCCTGAACTACCTCGCCCTTCAGTCGTTCAACAAGGCTCCCGCCAAAGCCGAGTCAGCGGCCGAGTAACCCCGCTGTCGTCTGCGGCACCGTTTGGAAGCTTTTCTTCACTGCGACGCAGTTATTCGATTCCCCGCTCCGCCCCGCTTTTGTCGGGCTGGGAGCCGAGTCGGACGAGACGCCGCTGTCGTATGCGGCATCCCCGAGTCCGACGAGGTGTATCCAGCCGCTCCGGTGCCGCCGCCGTCGTCTGCCGTGTTGTAGCCGCCCCGCTCTGTCGGGGCGCGCCGCCTTGACCGTCGTAGCCTTGGCGAAGGCGGGTCGTTTCCGTCTAATTCAGATTCTTTCTTGTCTCCAATCACTTGCCCGCCACGGTGGGCTTGCGTACCCGCCGAAGCCTTGGCGAAGGCTGGTCGAAGAGTCTCGCGCATGGCAGAAGCCCTCGTACCATCTTGCCCGCTTTACAATGCAGGAGTGAGTTGTATCGCATGTTTTGGGGCGCGAGATCTTCAACCTATCCCCCGAGATCGGGAAGGCCGGGACATGGTGGCCATCCTGCGCTCGAAGGTCGAGCCTTCGGGAAACTGCGGCATTGCCTCGCCCACTGTCGCCACGAACAGCTCCCGGCCTGACCTTCTAAATTCTTGAAGGTTGACATGTCGGTCAAAACCTGAAACAAGTATGTCAGGTTAGTTGAACATCGAAGAGTGGCTTTCGTGGGCTTTGGAATGAAGGTTTCCAAAGATTTAAGTTGGCAATAAGATCAGCGAGGCTACTATGAAAAATTATGTCCGTCTTTCCTTAATCAGCCTCATTGCATTCTGTCTTGCAGGCTGCGCCACCTACACCATTCAACCCGTTTCTGCTAGAAAACTCGATAAGCAATGGAACTCCGGCGACGCGGAAAAGGGCTACGTCTTTTATCAGCCCGAGTTGTATTTTTTGGTGACGCCCGTCGTTGCCCCCAAATCCCCTAGCAACAACGTGTCGACGGCCAAACCGGATTCGAGCGCGGACAGTAGCGCCGCTTTCAGCGTGACGCCGATATATCTGCCCAACCCCAACAAGCCGTATCGCGTCACGACGTTTAATTTTCTGGCCAAGAGCGACTTTGCATTCAATTTCAAGGACGGCTGGCAGCTTTCGTCCATAGCCGACAAGGCCGACAACACCACCATCGCAAACACCATCGCTGGAGAGCTGAAGACCATATTAGGCGCGGGCGGCTTATCCATGATGTCGCTTGCGCCAAGCCCTTCCACGAAAGAACGGAAAGCGTTTCTTCTGCATCCGATATACAACCCAGATACGGGAATCATCACCGATTTCTCGGTTATTTACCTTCCCGAAGCGTCAAAATAACACGCTGAGACCCTTCACCCGACATCCGCCGGGTCTGCTTCTTGCCACTCCCAGCGCCTCGGCTTCGCCCTCTACGAAAAAATCACCGCCCCACTCGTGGCAGCAGCGAAGCTGACGAAGAAACGGCGGAAAGGCACGAAGCCATGAGCGACGCGATTGGCGGCGAAGACGGTTTACTCGACTATTTGTGACTCGTCTTCTTGACTTTCAGTATCTTAGGCGCACCAAGAGTCGGTGGCATTTCGATCGGTTTCCAGTCTCCTGATAGCATCGCCTTCGTCCTATAATCCTGAAGACGGATATGTTCTTCGTCGCTCACGACTATAGCGGCGAGCTCGAACTTCCAGCCGACGTCCTCGGCCTTACCGAACGTGACGTTGGCCTTCCATTCCTTAGTCTTTGGATCGACCGGTCCCTCTGCTTGTGGCCACCAGACACCCGTGAAGTCTTCACGTCGGACCAGCAACCAGACATGGTATCCGCTGGGAATACTCGCTACGCCCTTCACCAGTTTCGACTGACCAACCTCTACGCCTTCGTGTGCAGGGTCGGTTACAGTCAGGACCACTTGCGTGTCTTGGGCTTGCACATTGTTCACGGCCGCCAATAGCGCGAATACGCCTATGGCAATTCCAGTCAGCATGCGATTGTTGCTCATGGTTCTTCCTTTCAATCCATCCATGGGTTTTGCTTTGGCTTATGGGTCTTCGTGATGTGACAATACCTCCCCTCCGCTCCAACTAATTGATGCATTCTTGATGACTTGGCGAAGATCGCTCACCTCCTTCCCCCATCCGTGAGGTCGCCCTGCGACAAAAGCGACTGGTACTTGCGAAGGGCATCGTCATAGTGCTGATTTCTGAAGTCAGTCTCGGCTTCGGCCAGCAAGGTTGCGTCCAATGATTGCCGCTTCTCGGGTGGAAGGCTTGCTACCACTTCGCGCAACAGTCGCAATGCGCTCTCCCTGCCCTGCGGATTATCAGCTTTTATCCATTCTCTCGCTTCCTGAATTCGTTGAGCGTTTACGAGCGATTGAGCCTCGGCTTTGAGGGAGTCAGTGTCTTGTTTGATGGAAACGATCCTCTTGTCGATCCGACCCAGGATATTGTTCCCACACAGCAGAATAACAATACTTACAAGTAGCGAGCAGGCGGCCAGCCAGGTCGCAACGTTATCGTTGAGTTTCATGGAGACACTTCCTTTCTTGTCATACACAACGCGATCACCGTCGCTGTGATAAGGAGCCTCTGGCACGAGCCAATAACCACTGAACGTAATCTCAGTGTCTGCCACATATCAACTGTCACTTTCCAATGCCAAGAGTCTACTTTGCGGCGTTCCGCGTATTGTAGGCTGCATTTCGCGTGGCCCCTATGGCTGGACTCATTCAGTGCAAGCACTGCCATTCAAGATCACCTCTCCTCTCGCTATCATGGTCGCCCCGGCGGCGGCGTCAATTCCATTCTTTAGCAGGCGTCAGGCCTGTATTCATAACGCATTCACTTCGCCCCTCAGTTCGAACCATCCAATTCGACTACGAACTCTCGCTCGCCCCGACACGTGCGCAACTCATGATATATCGCCTGTCGATATATCATGAAAAACTGCCCCTCTGCCGAAACTTCGTGGCGACCCTTCGCGTGCATCCGCGTCCATTCGCGGTAGAAACTTCGTGCCCTTGGTGCCTTCGTGGTGAGGAATTCGTCGCTGTCCGCTTTCCGCCTTCTGTCGCTGCGGTCAACACCCACCCGTTTTCCCGCTTTCACCGGCTCCGCCGTCCGCTATAATCCGCCCGTGAACCGGATTCGTCTCCTTCCCGAACAGGTCGCCAACCAGATCGCCGCAGGCGAAGTGGTCGAGCGGCCCGCCTCGGTCGTGAAGGAATTGGTCGAGAATTCTCTCGACGCCGAAGCCAAACGCATCACCGTCACCATCAAGAACGGCGGGCGCTCGCTCGTCAACGTCGCCGATGACGGTTTCGGAATGAGCCGCGACGACGCGTTGCTCGCGCTGGAACGCCATGCGACCAGCAAAATCTCCAAGGCGGAAGACCTCCACAGTATCACGTCACTCGGTTTCCGCGGCGAAGCCATCCCGAGCATTGCGGCGGTCTCGCGATTCACACTGTCGAGCCGGGAACGGGGCACGCTGAGCGGAACGCAAATTGAAATGGCCGGCGGCAAAATCCTCTCGGTTGCCGACGTGGGTGCGGCGGAGGGAACGGTCATCGAAATGCGCAACCTGTTCTTCAATCTGCCCGCGCGCCGCAAATTCCTGCGGTCGATCCCGACGGAGACCGCTCACATCGAGCACATCGTCACGCTGTGCGCGCTGGCGCATCCCAATGTGGCGTTCACGTTGGTCGTCGATGGCCGCGAGGTCTTCAATCTCGCGCCGACTAACGGCCTGTCCGGCCGCCTGCGCGAACTATACGGCGCGCAACTCGTCGAGGAGCTTCTCGCCGTGGAACTGGCAGCCGGCGATGTCCGCGTAACGGGATTCATCGGCAAACCGGGCGTCAGCCGGGCGGATCGCCGCCAGCAACATTTGTTCATCAACCAGCGGCCGGTCGAAAGCAAGGGCATCAACTACGCGCTTCTCGAGGGTTACCACACCGCGTTGATGAAGGGGAAGTTCCCTGTGACGTTTCTGTTTATCGATATCGATCCCGAGTTGGTGGACGTGAATATCCATCCGTCCAAGCGTGAAGTGCGTTTCCGGGATGAGTTTGCGGTGCGTCAGTGCGTGATCGATGCTGTCCGCGCCGCGCTGGAACCGGTGACAGGCGGTCTGCGGCCCGTGCAACGCGAGGGCTGGCCGCAAGCAGATCGGCCCAACTTCACCCCGACGTCCAGCCCTTCACCTGCGCCGCCGCTGGCGTTGCGTGGAGAAGCGCCCGTGACGCCGTCCGCCGAGCAATCGAATCTGATCGAGGTGCCGCGAAGCTCCGTCGAGGCGCGAGGGTCCACCGAACCGCCGGCCGTTGAAGTTTATGCCGAGGAAGGTCCATGGCGGATTTGCGGCGTGATCGGCCAGTTGTACGTGCTGATCGAATCGCCGGAAGGCCTGGTATTGATGGATCAGCACGCGGCCCACGAGCGCGTATTGTTCGAAAAGATGCTCCGGGAACTCGAAACCGATTCCGCGCCTGCGCAAAAACTGTTGCTGCCGCTCACGCTCGAACTCGACGTGCGCGACGCCGCGTTCCTGCACGCGAACCAGAAGACGCTCCACAAGCTGGGGATTGGCGTGAGCGAGTTCGGGGAAAAGACGTTCTTGATCGATGCGCTGCCGCCCTATTTCCCGACGGCGAATCTGGCGCAGACATTCCGCAACATCATCGATGAATTGCGGCAGACGGGCGAGGAAATCCACTCGCGGCGATTGACTGAGGACAAGATTGCCACGACCGTGTGTCGCCACGCGGTGAAGGCGCGCGACCCGCTGCGCGGCGAGGAACTACGCGCGTTGCTGCAACAGCTTCACCAATGCGAACTGCCGTACACCTGCCCCCACGGTCGTCCGACGATGATCCAACTGTCGTACGCCGAATTGGAAAAGAAATTCGGGAGGAAGGCGTGAGCGCGAGTGGCAAGGTCAGGGCTGTCGTCCAAGAATCTGGCGGGCGGCGTGGATGTCGGCGGCAATCTGCATTTTGAGAGCTTCGACGGACGCGAACTTCTGCTCGCCGCGCAGTCTTGACAGAAAGAGAACCTCGACATTCTGGCCATAGAGCTCGCGCGTAAAATCCAGAATGTGCACTTCCAATACCCGACGCGGTTCCGTTCCCGCGAACGTGGGGCGCATGCCAATGTTGACCACCCCTCCGAGCAACTCGGCAGCGATCTTCACGCGGACGGCGTAGACGCCATCGGGCGGCAAGACTTCGTCATGAGAGTTCAGGTTGGCCGTTGGAAAACCAAGCTCGCGTCCACGATGGTCACCCGGTTCGACTGTGCCGAGGATGGAGAATGGTCGCCCCAGCATCGCGGCGGCGCGCTCCAGCCGACCGTTCAGCACGTGCTGCCGAACCGCCGTCGAGCTGATCATCTCCTTGCCCAGCGTTACGGGTTTGATTTCCTTGGCCACGAAGCCGTACTTCGGCGCGAGCGCTTCCATCAACCGCACGTCGCCCGCGCGATCGTGGCCAAAGCGAAAACGCGTGCCGACGCAAATCTCCTGAAGTTGGTTCGTCTGGCGGGCTACCGTGTCGATGAATCGCTCCGGCGGCGTGAGGGAGAATGATTTGTCAAATGTAAGCAACAGGCACGCGTCCACTTCAAGCCTCTCGATCAGCGAGAGCTTGTGCTCGGTCGAGGTAAGCAACCGTGGCGCTTTGTCGGGAGCCAGCACGCGCATCGGGTGTGGGTCGAACGTCAGTACCACCGAGGTGCCACCGGTCGACCGCGCGTCATCGCGGGCCTGTCCGATCACGCGCTGGTGACCCAGATGAACCCCGTCGAACACACCGATCGCCAGGCAAACCTTGTGCGAATGCGCCGCCAGTTCTTCAAATGTCCGGAACACCTGCATCACGGGGCGCTCGGCCCGACAAACTTCAGGATTGGAATGATGAAGGCCTTCAGTTGCTCGCGCGTTTGTTGCAGGATCGTTTCCAGGGAGTGGGCATCTTTGACGTCGAAATTGCCCGACCGCATGCGTCGCAATTCGTAAAGATGCGCGCCGCAGCCGAGCAGATCACCGACATCCGAGCACAACGTCCGTACGTAGGTGCCCTTCGTGCAGGCAACGCGCAAGCGGACGCGTGGCAGTTCGAGTCCCAGCACGCGCAGGTCGTAGATGTGAACCAGCCGCGGCTCGCGTTCGACGGTCTTGCCTTTGCGCGCCAGCTTGTACAACGGCGTGCCCTGGTGCTTGACCGCGCTGACCATCGGCGGCACTTGCTGGAGGTCGCCGCGGAATTTGGCGAAAACCCGATCGATATCTTCCTCCGTCAGCGGCGGCACCGGCTTTTCGGCGATGACCGCGCCATCCGCGTCCTGCGAGTCCGTCGATACGCCGAGCAGCATCGTCCCTTCGTACATCTTGTCGTCGGACATCAACCGGTCCTGCAGTTTCGTGGCTCGCTCAATCACCAGGATCAGCAGCCCCGTCGCCGCCGGATCCAACGTGCCGCAGTGTCCGACCTTCTTGAATCCAAAGTGGCGTCGCACGCGGTCCACCACGTCGTGCGAGGTCAGGCCCGCGGGTTTGTCGACCAATAACACGCCATCGAACGGTGTCAGCTGCGATTGCATGGAGCTTGGGAATTTCTACAGTTTCGCTGCGGCCAGCGCTTCGCTCACTGCCGCCAGCACGTTGCGCTCGATCTCCTGCGGCTCTCCCGAGAGGCGCGCCCCGGCGGCTTCGCGGTGGCCGCCGCCGCCAAATCGACTGGCGACGGAGTTGACATCGACTTTCGGATGTTTCGAGCGAAGGCTGATACGGAATTTGCCCGCTTCGGTCAGTTCTTCGAAAAGCAGGGCGACGATGACGCCCTGAATGGCGCGCGCGTAGTCGATCAAACCCTCCGTGTCCTCGCGCTTGGCGCCCGATTCCTCAAACATCGCGTTCGTGATCCACATGTACGCGATGCGTTTCTGGTCGGCGAGTTGCAGCCGGGCGAGCACCTTCTGCAACAGCATCAGCCGGCCGTACGGGTAGCTCTCGTAGATGTGGCGGCAGATCTCGCCAACGTTGATGCCCGTGTCAACCAATTCGGCGGCGACGCGCAGCGACGCGGCGCTCGTGTTGCCATAACTGAACGAACCGGTGTCGGTGGAAATGGCGGCGAACAGGCACGTCGCGATCTCGGGTGTCAGGGGAAACCCGCCGCCCTTGATGAGATCGAAGACGATTTGCCCGGATGCTGGCGCTTCAGGGACGACCCAGTTGATATCGGCAAACGTCTCGTTGCTGACATGGTGGTCGATGTTGATGAAATGTTTTCGACTGTGAATGCGCTGCGAGGCGGTGCCAACGCGCAGCCACGTCGAGGTGTCAATGGCGATCACCACATCGAAATCTTTCGGCTCAGCGGGCGGGCGCGTAATGAGGTCGCTGTGCGGCAGGAACCGAAACTTCGCCGGCACGTCATCGTCGTTCCATGCCTCGGCGGTCTTTCCGAGGTTCTTGAGCAGGAGCAGAAGCGCCAATTGCGAGCCGACCGCGTCGCCATCGGGCCGGTGGTGCGTGAGTACCAGAAACGTGTTCTGGCTCCGCAGCAACTCGCTGATTTGACGGCGGGCGTCACTCATGGGGCGGTTCGCTTTCGAGCTCGTCAAGCAGGTGCTCGATGTGGCTGGCGCGCGCTTCCGTTTCGTCGAGGACGAACGTCAATCGTGGCGTGTATTTCAGAACGATCCGGTGCGCCAACTCGTGCTGGATATGACCGTGTTTCCGTTCGAGGGTGTCGAGCGCGCGTTGCTTTTGTTCCTCGGAGCCGATCACGCTCATGAAAATGCGGCCTTCCTTGAGGTCGGGACTGATTTTCGCGGCGGTGATCGTGACGAAGCCGCAATCGGCTAGGTTAAGGTCCAGCACGATCTGGCTGACCTCGCGCTTGACCAATTCAGAAACTCGTTCCATTCGATGGTTGCTCATGGTGATGGTGGCCCAGGATAAGAGAAGAGCGGGCAACACGACTTGAATCATTCCGTGTCTCGTCCTCCGCGTTGGGCGGTTGAGTTGGTTCGTTACAAACTCGCAGCGACCTTTTCGACTGTGTAACACTCCAGAACGTCGCCTTCCTGGAGTTCCGAATAATTCTCCAGACGCAAGCCGCACTCGGCACCGGCCTTCACCTCCCGCACGTCGTCCTGAAAGTGTTTGAGGCTGGCGATGCGCCCTTCATATTGTACGGCCTTGCGACGCAGGACCCTGACGCGTGCGCTGCGCGCGATCCGTCCATCCGTGACGGCGCAACCCGCGACCGGCGGTCCCTTCGAAAGCTCGAATATTTTGCGCACTTCGGCGTGGCCAATGACGGCCTCCTTCGTGTCAGGCTCCAGCAGGCCTTCCATCGATTCTTCCACTTGCTCGATCAATTCGTAGATGATCGTGTACAGCTTGATCTGCACGTCCTCGTGCTTCGCGGCATCCGTCACCCCGCTCTCGGTTTTCACCCGGAAGCCGATGATGACAGCCCCCGACGCGCTGGCAAGCAGAACGTCATTCTCCGTGATACTGCCGACCGCTCCGTGAATAATGTCGAGGTCGACCTTGTCGCTCTTGAGCTTACCGAGTGAATCCGCAATGGCTTCCAAGGAGCCTTGCACGTCGGCCTTAAGCACGAGGTGCAGCGTCTTCTTTTCGCCTTCCTTGATTTGCGTGAAGAGGTCTTCGAGCCGTGACCCACGCGCTTGCCCGATGACTGCCCCGCGCGCTTCGAGATGGCGTTGTTCGCTCAACGCCCGAGCTTCCTTGTCGTTCTTCATAACATTGAACTCGGAGCCTGCGTCAGGCAGGCCCGAGAGGCCGACAATCTTCACGGGGGTCGAAGACGGCGCCTCCTTGAGGCGCTTGCCTTTGTCACTGATGAGGGCGCGGATTTTTGCCCAGAACGGTCCGCAGACGATGCCGTCGCCCACGCGCAGGGTGCCCTTGCGCACCAGCACGGTGGCGGTCGGCCCCATGCCCGGCTCGATCTGCGCCTCAATCACGTTGCCCTTGGCGGGTACTTTGGGGCTGGCCTTCAACTCCATGATCTCGGCCTGCAACAGAATCATTTCGAGCAACGTATCAATGCCCTTCTTGGTGGTCGCTGAAACCTCCACGGTAATGGTCTCGCCGCCCCAGGACTCGGGGCTCAGGCCGTGTTCCTGCAACTGTTTCTTCACGCGATCGGGGTTCGCCGACGGCAAATCGCATTTGTTGATGGCCACGATGATCGGCACCTGCGCGGCTTTGGCATGATTGAGAGCCTCGATGGTCTGCGGCATGACGCCGTCATCCGCGGCGACGACGAGAATTGCGATGTCGGTGATATTCGCCCCGCGCGCCCGCATCTTCGTAAACGCCTCGTGGCCGGGCGTGTCGAGGAATGTGATCGTTTTGCCGTCCGGTAAAGACACCACACTGGCGCCGATGTGTTGCGTGATCCCGCCGCTCTCGTGCGCCACGACATCCGTCTTGCGGATCACATCGAGCAGGGAAGTCTTTCCGTGGTCGACGTGGCCCAACACGGTGACGACCGGCGGGCGCGGCATCAAATCAGTCGCCTGCTCGCCGACTTCGAGCGGTTCAACTTTCTTTGGCGGGGCATGGACGATACCCGCGCCACGTTCCCGTTTCTCGAGTTCGTAAAGGAAACCGTGGCGCTCGCAGATCTTGCGGGCAATATCCTCGCCGACGGACTCGGTAAGGTTCGCAAAGACGTTCATCGCCATCAATTCGGCCAACAACACGTGCGCCTTGATGCCGATGCGCTGGGCCAGATCGCGAACGATCACCGGCGGCTTCATTTGGATGACTTTGTTTCCCTTGTCGTCCACGATGTAGGCGGGCTGCGATGGCGCTGTTGCCGGGGGCGGAACCGGCCGCGGGGCCGGGGCCAGCGGAGCAACCGCGCGCGGTGCTGTCGTGATCTTTACAGTCGGCTGCGGCGTCGGTCTTGGTGGGGGCACTGCCGCAGGCGGAGTTTTCGGGGCGACTGCAGGCACCGGTGTTGGCGCCGCAGGACTGGGCACGGCTTTCGCAGTTACCGGCTTCGGGGGTTCAACGACAGCCTTCGGTGGTTCAAGAACCGCCGCGGGAGCCGATAGGGTGGCAACAGTCAAAGCCCCATCGGTTTTCTGCTCCGTTGCAGGCGCAGGCGAAGCTGGTGGTTCGGCTGGAGTCGGCGGCGGCGGAACGTACCCGTATTCCTTTTCGATCGACTCGGCGGTGATCTTATCGACGGTGCTCGAATGGCTCTTGACGGGATAATTCATCGCGTGCAGCTTCTCGATCATTCCCTTGTTCGAGAGGCCACACCGCTTGGCCAGTTCGTGTACTCGAATACTCATTACGTCTTCTGCTCACCCTCCGGTGGTTGGGCCGCTTCGCGACGCTCCTGCTCGACGTTGGCGGCCTGCTGCACCGCGGCGGCCTTTTCCGCACCCAAAATACCGGTCAAGTCGTTGAGATCCGCCGCCAGCAGTCCTTCCAGGGAATGAAACCCGCCCTTGACCAGACTCTCGGCGGTTTCGCGCTCGATACCGGGAATTACCGTCATCTCTTGGATCGCGCGCGCGACTTTCTCCTCGAAACCCAGCTCGGCGGTATCTTCTTTCTCGATCTCGATGTTCCAACTGGTGAGCTTCGCGGTCAGGCGCGCATTCTGGCCTTTTTTGCCGATCGCCAGCGACAGTTGGTCAGGATCGACGATGATTTTTACGGAGTGACGGGCTTCATCAATCACAAGGTTCTTCAGCTTGGCGGGCGCGAGCGCGTTGGTGACGAATTGACGGACATTCGGGTCCCAGCGGATGATGTCGATCTTCTCGCCGCTGAGTTCGCGCACGATATTCTTCACGCGCATCCCCCGCATGCCCACGCAGGCGCCGACGGGATCGACCTTCTCGTCGTGCGACACGACCGCGACCTTGGCGCGGTAGCCCGCTTCGCGCGCGATGCCTTTGATCTCGACTGTTTTGTCGGCAATTTCCGAAACTTCGAGCTCGAAAAGTTTCCGGACGAAGTCAGGATGGCTCCGCGAGAGAATGATTTCCGGGCCATGCGTGGCGTTTTCGACGCTCAACGTGTAGGCACGGATCCGATCGCCCGGTTGGTATTCCTCGGTGGGCACGCGCTCACGGCTGGGCATGATGCCTTCGATCTTGCCGAGGTCGATGATGACGTCGCTGCGTTCGAAGCGGCGGACGGTGCCGGACAGGATGTCGCCAGCGCGGCCCTTGAACTCCTCGAAGACCATGTTCTTTTCGACCTGCCGGATGCGTTGCAGCATCGCTTGCTTGGCGGTTTGCGCGGCAATACGGCCAAAATTTTGGGGGGTGACCTCGACCTCGATGCTTTCGCCGAGTTGGGCATTTGGCATGCGACGGCGGGCGTCGGTCAGGGAGATCTCGTCTTGCTTATTGACGACATTTTCGACCACCAGCAGATTCGCGAGAGCGCGAATGGCACCGGTCTTGCGGTCGATCTCGATGCGGAGGTCGCGTGTCGGACCGACACTTTTCTTGGCGGCTTGCAGCAAACCCTGCTCAACGGCCTGAAGCAAGGTTTCCTTGTCAATGCCCTTTTCGCGCTGCATGTATTCCAACACCGCTATCAGTTCGCCGTTCATAAGCGTTTCGTCTGCTGCGGCGGCACACCCCATGCGGGGAACAAAAAAGTGGGTCTTTCGCCCACTCGTTCCGTGTCGCCAAAATCTACAGCCAAATTGTACGAAAATGCTCGAAATCGGTCAAGCCCATATCGGGCCGGACGCAACGGGCTTGTTTTGTGGCCGGCGGGGTGTTTACAATGGGCGGGTAATGAACCTGCCCAACAGGCTCACCGTGGCGCGCATCGTCCTGACTGTGTTCTTTGTCATGGCGTTGCTGCTGCCGCGCGAAGGGTGGGTGCGGTCTCATTTCCCGTTCGGCAAGACGACGGCGCTGATCATCTTCATTGTGGCGAGCCTGACGGATTGGTGGGACGGCTGGTACGCCCGCCGGCATAAACTGGAAACGACGTTTGGCGTGTTGCTCGACCCGCTCGCCGACAAGATCCTGACGACGGCCGCGTTCATTTGTTTCATCGAGCAGCCAAGCTATCGACCGGGTGTGCCGCTGGTTCAGGCGTGGATGGCGTTGGTGATTGTGGCCCGGGACTTTCTGGTGACAGGGCTGCGGCTGGTGGCCAGCCAGCAAGGGGTGGTGTTGAGGGCCGAGCGGCTCGCCCAACACAAGACTGCCTCGCAGATGATCGCCATCATCCTCATCCTGTTTGGATTGGCGGTCCGCGAAGACTGGAACTGCTTCGGCGCCGATTATGGCCGATTCGATTGGGCCTTTTCACGCGTGGCGTTCGTGTTGATGCTCATCACCGTGGGGCTGACACTCGTGTCCGGGATCACGTACTTGTGCAAGAATGGGGAGCGCTTCCTCCGCGATGCGTGACCGGCTGATCAAGCTTCTGGCGACAGGCTTCGGGGCTGGCTATCTGCCGGCGGCGCCGGGAACGGCCGGGTCGCTCGTCGGAGTCGCATTCTGGTGGGGGTTGAACCAGGCGCACAAT
>JBEKYJ010000029.1:0-26343 GCA_049511095.1 Verrucomicrobiia bacterium | reverse complement strand
GAGGCGGCGCCTAATTCGTGGCAGGACTTTGTCAACGAAGTGCTCCGCACGGACGAGCGGATCGCCGATCTCAAACTTCAAGCTCTAGCCGAATGGCACGAGCACAGCCAGACGCGCGAACAGCGTCTGGCGGCGGTGCAAGCAGCCCAGACCGATATCGAGGCCGAAATTCGTGCTAGGGACCAGGAGTTAGGGGATCAGTTGGAAACCGCGCGGCAAGTCAACCAGAGCCTGCAAGGCGAAGTGGACCAAGTGACGCACCTGCATCAGCAACTCACCAACGCGTTGACCCAGCTGGCAGCGCTGAAGGCCCAGTTGGAGACCCGCGTGCAGAACTTGCGCGGCCAAAGAGATGCTGTCGAGCGCGAGGCCTCCCAAAACCAAGCTCTCTTGGGCCAACTGCGCGCCTACCACAACCAACTCGCCCAAGATCAACAGGCCTGTGACATCAACAAAGCCAGTTTGGAGAGGGAACTGCCCGACCTGAAGAACTTGGCCAAGTCTGTTTCGCGGTGGATCAAGGAAGTCGAGAAACAGCTGCCGTCCCGTCGCCGTTGGTGGCACCGCCGCTGATGGTCTCGGACAATATCCATGAAGACACTGCTCTCCAATAACACAGACTGGACACGGGACCGTCAGGCCATCGAGCAACAATGGCAGCAGCCCTTGGATCGCGTGACTGAATGCCGGCGAAATCTGGAGGACGCTTGGAACCGGTTGTTTGCGGAGGTGCCACGCCCCACGACGGAACTGGCGCAGGCCGAACGCGACTTTCGGGCGCAGGCCTCCGGAAAGCCGTTTGTGCAGTTCTTCATTGGGAGTTCGTACTACGAACGCCTCGTCGAGAACCTCAGCGCGTTGGGTTGGGCCGAGCCTCACCAACTGCGCGAGAGGATCCAGCAAGCCTGGCGGCAGCAGTGGGAATATTGGGGCAGCAATTCAGTGAGCGCATTCACCCGCAGCTTGGCGTCACAACATGCCCGACCCGCAGACGCGCCAGCGTCTGTGGCGGCGGCGCTGTTGCGGCCACTGGAAGATTGCAGCGCGCTGTTCGGCGAAGACTTCCACTACCAACTTGAGCAGCCCGCCGAGAAAGGGCCGGCGCCCATGCCGGTGACCATCAGCCAACTGGCCGGCGAACATCTGGAAGCCGGACGCATCCTCCAGGACCGCGCGAAGTTCTGGTCGGAGGATCCAGCATTGCTGCGCACGGTGAGCGAACTCCCGCCGCCGTCGCGTTTCCGCTTTTGGAAGCGGGGAGCGCGCGCCGCGCCGGAGGCAGCCAGTGCGGCCCACGCCACCATCCCACCGCTGACTCTCGACAAGATACCGGCCAACACGGCACTGCGGCTACAAATCCGCGATTGGCGCAACCACTGTATCTGGGACGCGTTGCGGCTGCGCGAGGCGGATGCAGCTATGGAACGGCAAGTCGCGGACGTCGAAGCCGCCGTCCAAGAGTGCCGCCGCCGCTGCGATGAGGCACAACCGCCGGGCCCCGTCTCTAGCGTCGATTGGGATCAACTGAAACTTCCCGAATTGATTCGCGAATCTCAAGCAATGATTCAAGACCTGCGACAATTGGCCGCACAGATTCAGCAGGCGGTGCGATGAGCATCGGTCCGACCAACTCCGCGCGCACGTTTGCGGCTTCGATTCGCGGCAACGCCCGGCTGGCGGCTTCGTTAATGGCGTTTGCAGTGGCGTCCGTGCTGCCGTTTGCCCTGCTGATCGCCGCACGGGGATTTGCCGCCGCGTATGATACCCGGCTCCTGCCGTTGTTGTATCGCGGATTGTTGCCCGTGCTGCCGGTGTTGTTTGTTGGCGCCGCGGCGCTGGCGGTGTTTCGCATCGAATCGGGATATCTTCGTCAAATCCTCAGCGCCGTGCTGCTGGGATTATTGTTGGGTTTCGCGGTGGCTTACGACCGGTGGTATTTTGCTCCGGTCACGCTGGCATTGTTCGTGCCGTTCGTTGTCTGGCGGATGCGGTGGAACGCCTGGTCGTATTGTCGCTGGAATGTGGCTCTCGGTTTGGGCGTGCTGGTTGCGGTGTTGGTTGGGGTTGTACTGGACTGGGACCGTGCCTGGCCGGTTTGGGACAACCGCTTTAGCCCCGGCCTGCCCTACTGGCTCAACGTGCTGAGCCTGCTGGTCGTCTTGGCGGCGATCGGGACCTTCGGCTCGCTCTGGGCGCTGCGCACGTTGGCCTTCGGCGACGCTCGCAACCGCGGGCTGCTGGCCGACCTGATCCGACGTGACCCGCGTTGTGGTATCTACTTCGATGCGGTCGCCAAGCTGACCCGCTCGCGACTCGGCCTTCGCAAAGGCGCCCGCTTACCCGGTTGTGCCGTGAACCCGGAGAAGATCAAGGAACCGCTTTTTCCTGATGCCGTGCGCGTGCCGGCCAAGGTTGGTCAGGCTTGGTGGCTTGGTTACTGGGCGCTGGCCTGTGTCGGACCGGCGGTCTTGGTGCGCTGGCTGCGCACACCTGTTGACGGGGTCAAACTGCCTTCGGATCTGCTGCTGGAAATGCTCGACGAAGCTGCCGGATGCGAATACCAAGCGTACGAGAGTGAGTTATTGCCCGAGGCCAGCCTGTGGGCCGATCTCGTCCAACAACGGGTCGCGGTATCGCGCCAACCCAGAATCATCGGTCGCGACGCGCGAGCGAACATCGATTTGGCGGATGAGTCCGTCAGTTCCCAACACTGCAAGATCTGGCTAGGGGATGACGGCATTCACGTACGCGATCTGGAGTCAGCCAATGGCACCCTTGTCAACGATGTCGCCGTTGGTGAGGCCGTCTTGCGCCACGGGGACCGGCTCCAAATCGGGAGATTTGCCTTTGTCGCCGAATTGCATCCGCCGAGCGAGACGATCAATGGATTGGTGTTGGCGGAAGCGCTGCTCGGTCGCTCTGCGGCGGACCACGAATCGGCAGTGCTGGCGTCCAACGAGCGGTTCGCCCGCTATGTCGTCCTAAAAGAAGCGGCAATTGAAGCCCGCCGGTATTTTTTTCTGGCCGCGCCGGCGCCGCCAGATGCTGCGGAAATTCCTCGTCTGCTGGCGCAGGTGCACAACGGTGGGCCGGCCTACTCGGGCGAGCCGGCTAAGACCGACTCGTATGCGGAATATTGGCAGGCCGCGGCCACGGACTACCAACGACTCTGGCAGGAGAATGTTGACCGTTTGATCCTGCAACACGGGGTCGCCGCGTTGCAGCCAACCACGGAGACGAACACGGTCGTGGACTTCCACCAGTTGACCTTGAACTTGCTGGCTTGCCGCTGGCAGGCACACGGGCCCACGGCCACCATCGAACAGGCGGCGGCAGATTTGGCCCTGTGGCTGTTTGTGTCGGAGGAACCAGGCCAAATCCCGCGAGTCCTCCGGAGCTATTTCGCCCGCGTCGCGGCCGCCGGGGAAACTGATCCACCGGAACTGGCGCTGGCGGTCGCCGCATGCGCCCTATGGCAGGGGCGCCGAGCGGATTGGGTCGAAGCCGGGCGACCGTTTGTGCATGTCAACGTGGCCACCGACATGGCGCTCCGCAACTTCGCACACGTCAAGGCTGGTCGCGCCTTGCAGGTGCCCGCCAACCAACGTGAGGATTTCGGCGTGGAACAACTCGTCCGCGATGCGCTGGTTTCCTATCGACGTCTGAACGGCGGCGACGGCGCGCAATGTCCCGGCAGCCTGCTGGCTGCGTTCTTCATTTTCCACTTCTGCCGTACCTGACGAGAACTCCACCGTGCCCATCGATCGCCACATCCGACAAGTCCTCAACGAGATCAATTGGAAACGAAAACCGGTTGAGCGTACCTCGACCAAGGAGCGCGACGAAATGCCGCGATTTCCTGTGCGGACTCAGCTTTTTGTGATGCCGCTGGCCTGCGCCGTGGTGGGAGTGTTGCTAGCCGTCACGTTTGTCAATCCGGCAGCCCGCGTCCGTGATCCACGATTGGCTACTCAGTACAACGCTCCTACTCTCGCCTGCTTGGCTAGTGGCCACGGCTACAACCACATTTGGCTCGGCTCACTCGGCGGCGGGATCAAGGACTTCGATCCCACCTACCGGCTGTTTCGGCCCGACCTCAACCGTCAGTCCACCCAGCAGAAGTTGCTCTCCGACTACATTTTGGATGTGAACTTCAGCCCGCGCCCGCTCCAACTCGCAGCCATTGTTGCCGCGGAAAGCATGGACGCGCCCGGCGGCGTGCAACTTGCCACGGTCGGCCAGCCACCGGTGTTTTGGGATAAACCGTGCATCGACCTGTCCCGGTTTCCAGGCCTGACCGACGCCTCGGCCAGTTGTGTGATCGCCACGGGTGACAAACAGCGGTTGGTCATCGGCACACACGGTCACGGGCTCGGCATCTACAGTATCCGCGATCATGCTTGGACTGCCCGCCTGACTGTCAAGGACGGGCTGCCGTCCGACAACATTCTTGACCTTGCGAGCGTGTCTGCGCCGCAATCCGATCTGGTGGTGTGGGCCGCCACCGACAAAGGGCTATGCGCCGGCCCGTGCAGTGTGCGCGGACAGATCAAGGTCCGCTGGGTTTACAGCGCCCGCACTGGACTGGCCGGTGATTCGGTGCGCCGGATTGTCATACACGGTCCCTATTGCTGGTACCTGACTAGCGGGGGCGGTCTCGGGCGCATCGGCATCACCACACAGGGCGAGCCGGCGGGCGATTTTTCGCACGAGTTGCTCGTCACGGAACGCCGTTTGCCCGGGCTCGAAGACGGCTCCTTGCGCTTGGCCAAAGGCAGCCCCGCGGGACCGACGACTTGGTTCATCGCAGAAGTCGGTCGCAAGAACTATATCGGCCGCTATCGTGAGAAACCCCACGACATCACCGGTGTCGTCTTGCCGGAGCAATTCGACCTCAGTACGCTGAGCTGTCTCGCGGCTGATGCCGAAACGGGCCGCGCGGCCATCCTCGGCACTGACAACGGGGCTTGGTTCTACCACGAGCCGCCCCAAGTGGCGGACGTGGTTGATCGAACCAACTTTGCACCTCTGGGCCAGCCACGCACGGAACAGCGGGTTTACGGTGATCTTGCCGGGTTCTACGTTGGCCCCGAGGCGACACCGGTCATTGAGGCAGCCATCGCCGCCGATGTTGCGATCCTCAAAACAAAGAACAGTCGCGAACCCGCAATCCTGCAAAAAGCGACTGTCAATAGCAAGCTGCCGTGGCAATGGTCGGCGATGGTCGGCAGTGGCCGGTTTCCAGACCTGCGGGCCGCCAGCGATGTCACCTGCGTGGCCGGTGCGCTACGCAAAGCATATTTCGGCACCAACGGAAAAGGTATCGGCGTGTGGGACCGCAACGCGATGGAACTACGCCGCGAACTGCACTCTTCCAGTAGCAATGTGGCCACTCGGTTGCGAAATAACACCTCCCTCGATCTAGCGTGGCAGGGCGACCTGCTGATCCAGGTTACGGGCGACAAAGCCGTCGATGTCTTCAACGGCCAGGAACGCCTCGAACTGGTGCCATCCACTGAAGCGCCTTTTGGCCCGACCGACCTGCTCGCCGCGACCGCCAAAGACAGCCGTTTTGTCGCCGCCGGTGCCGGCAAACTCGGCTTGTACGACATGCGGTCGTTCAGTTGGAGCGAGTTGCCCGACATCGCCAACGTCGCCCAACTGGAAATCACGGGCGAACGCCTTTGGGCGTTGGACAAACAAGGGACGCTCTCCGGCACTCTCTTGCAGGGAGGCCAGTGGGAACACGTGGCCGACAATGTCAGACAAATCGTCCCCGCTCGCGACCTTCTTTACGCGTTGCTCCAAGACGGCAACAATCCCGCCGAACTGTGGGCCTACAGCGCCAAAGACGGCGCCGCCGCCTTCAAACTCGCACCCCACCGGCTCGATACCGCGCGAACCAACTGGCGCTTGGCCGCCGCTTGGGGCGACAAACTGGTTCTGGCCGGTGACGACGCGGCCCTGCACCTGTACCAGTTGGCCACGCGTCAATGGGAACGGCTGCCGTTCCCCGGCGAGATCAACACTCCGCTGACGCGCCTGGTTCCCGCCGCCAATCGGCTCTGGCTGTTGGACAACGCCGGTACGCTGCACCGCTTCGAAACTGGCGACAACAGTTTCAGCACCTCGGTCGAGACGCGGGTCGAACGCATTGCGGGCGCCGGCACCACGCTGCTCGCACTGCGTCAGCGCGGCCAGGGTGACCGGCTCGTGATGTTCAGCGGGGGCCAAGTCCAGCGGCGCGTGCTGGTAGGCAAACCGTTTGGCGGGGACCTGACGCGGCTGGCCGACGCGGTTGAGTGCAACGGCCAACTCGTCGTTGCTGAAGCCGAGCGGGTGGGGTTCTACGACTGGAACAAGCACAACTGGGAAACCGTTCTCTGCCCCGCCGGTGCCGTGACGGCGCTGTATGCCGCCGGCGACACGCTGTGGGCCTTGGCCAGCACGGCCAGTGGTGCCACGTTGCTTTCGTGGACGGAGGGCAAATTCAAGCCAGTCGCTGCTGGCGAGAGCAAACTGTCGGTCAAGAAACTCACTGCCGACAGCACCGGCCTGTTTGCCTTGGATACCGACGGCAAACTCTGGCGCATTGCCGCGGCTCGCCCAGCCGAGGCGCGCGAGTTGCTCACCGCCAGCAAACTCAGCGGCGGGCTGCCCGGCAGCGCCGAGCAAATGGCGCTGCAACGCGATGATTTTGTGGTTGCTCGCGATCAGACGTTGTATCGGTATGGCCCCAGCACCGGCTTGGCGCGCTGGACCGCACAGCCCGTGCAGCACACGATCCATCGCTTGGTGAACGACCCCGCTGAGTTGCGGTTGGTCGCCGAAGGCGATTCCGGCGCCTGGGTGTATTCGCTTGATTCCGACGGCAAATTCATCGAGCAAGAATTGACTCCCTTACCCGGAGCGAACCCCGAACCCGTTACGGTCACGGGCATTGCCGCCGGTAAGAACGAGTCCGTCTGCGCCTTTCAAGTCAGGGGCGAAAGCGGCTCTCGCGTGCGTACGCTCATTGCCGGTGGTCGTGATGTCCGGGACTTGGTGGGTGCGCCATTGCCACCGAGCGGGACCACTCGCACGGTGGTGGAAGCACCAGACGGGGAGCGATTGCTGCGGCTCGATACCGCCGGCACGGTGGCTGTCTATTCGCTGGTGCAACGCTCTTGGCGCATGGACTCGATCAACACACCGCTGGATGCGCTCTGGCGCGTCGGCGACGAAGTGCTCGGCTACAATCGGCAGAAAAGGTCACTCTTCCTCCGCACGACCGAAAGCTGGCGCGCGGACCAAGATCACGCCGGCAATTTGGAAAAAGTCGCGTCGTTCCCCGATGGTTTAGTGTTGACGCTGGGCAACGGCGCAGTGCAGTGGTACCAGTCCGGGGGTCGCACCATCCTTTGCCGGCCCGCTCACGATGCTAACGCGATCCCAAGCAATTTCGACACCGTGGACGAAGCGGCGGAGGCGGACGATCTGCTGGCGCTGCTCAGCGCCAACGGGCGGTTGGCGGTCTTCGATTGGCCAAAGCAGACTTGGCAGCATTTCGCAACCGACCCCGGACCAGTGCGCGCACTGCTTCGACATGCCGGTGGCCTATACGTGGTGATTGATGTGCAGGGCCGTCGACAGTTGGCCGGTCCGTTGCGCCGAGCCGAGGATGGCACAATTGTGGCACCCGCCATCAACTCGCCGCGGCCAGTGCGCAAAGCGGTGGTCACACAGTTTGGACTGTTCTGTCTCGCCGAGGACGGTGTCGTTTATCGGCTCACCGACGGCACGCTTAAGAAATGGTGGGGCAGCTCCGTAGACGGGGAACAGGCGAACGGCAAGCCTCGATTGTTGGCGGCGGACACGACCGGTAACAAGGCATACCTACTCGTCCAGCGGACCAGGGAAGCCGCGGCCAAGCTGATGACTCTGGATCTAACTACGCTAGAGTCTCACTCGCAGGACACGGGCCTACGTAACCTGATGGTAGCCGAAGGTTCGTTGTGGGGTGTGACCACCACCGGGGTCTGGCGGTTGACTTCGAGCGGCTGGGAGTCGGTAGGAGAGCCGCCACCAGCAGTGGTCGAGCGATTAAAGATACCGTCGTTGCTTACCAACCAGCCGCCGCTCATTGTCACGAACGCAGAGGCGGGTGCCTGGCTGGACGCGACAAGCGCCTCCCGCAATCTGGACGTCTTCGTCACCGTTGGCGACCGCACGCAACGGCTGGTCGCCGCCGCCAATCGCACAGCGCTTGCCCACGAGATTATCAATGACATCGACAGCAATGGCGAGTCGCTATTGGCCATCAGTGCCGGCGGGTTGGTGGAGTTGCGCACCGACGGCGACCGTGACAATCCGGCCCCCCGTCCAGTGCTCACCGAGGCCCCCGACGACACGCACGCCCGTCAGTTGTCTGCCCCGAAACGACCGCTGGATAACTGGGAGCTAGGCGCGAGTACCGCCGCTGGCACCACGCTACGCCGCCGATTCAAGAACGGCCAGTGGCGCGCTGTGCGCTTGCAGGCCGGCGGATTTGATTTCGAGCAAGTCAACGCTACGGAGATTGCCAACGGACAACTGAGACTGTCCACGCCGGCGGGCACGTTGATTTTCAATCAGGACAGCCGTGGACTGGAGCCGGACGATCTCGTCGCCGCCACACAACGCCAGCAGGTTGTTCCGAGTGCAGCACCCGGGCCATTCCTAGACAGCAATCGCTGGACATGGGAGCGGCCCAAAGCCGGCACGAACCTCGAGCGGGTTCGGTGGAAGACGCCGGAAGGCGCCCTGCTCACAGGATACTTCGATCCTTCGGTGGGACGACTTGATTGGGACGTGTGTCTAGCGTTGGGGCAGGCTGCAGGCGAGGTGTGGCTGTTGACGCCTGCGGGGCTTTTGCGGGTCAGCGGTGATCACATCGACAACGCGAGCTTCCAGCCAATGGAGAAACCCGCAACCCAACTGCGCTTCCTCAACGTCAGTAGCGACCTGCCGGGCGCACTCGTTACGGACACGCAGGAGCCGGTCCTGCTGTATGACGGCGCGTGGAAACAACCGGAGGCCGGACGCCGCAGCAGTTCCGAGTTCCGGGTTGCTGGCAAGGTGTGGAAACTGCGGCGCGACGGCCAAGTGCTGCGCAGTCGTCCGCAAGATCCCGAGAGATTTGACGTGGTGCGCGTTTTGCCGAGCGGCGTATGGGATTTTGAAACCATCACCGACCTGGCGGCGGGCGAGAACAGTTGCCTGTTGGCGACCGAAGCCGGGCTGGGTGCCGCCAACGGCACGGAAGGTGGACTCGCCGGATTGTGGAGCGACTTGGGCAAACCGGAGGCGCTGGACACCGTGCAGGGTAAGCCGTTGGCCCGGCTTAGGGACGGGCGACTGTTGGAGTTCAGCCGCGGCGGCTGGTACGCCTCTGAATATCGCGGTTCGCTGCCGGAAAAACCCGTCGTGCGCGAAAGCAAACGCTGGCGTGTCACGCGCGAGCCGGGAAGCCTGACGCTGGCTTGCAAGCGATCCGAGACCACGGCGTTCGCACCCGTCAAGGTCTTGGAAACGGGTTTCGCTTTTGATCACATTCACGATGCGCACCTGTGCGACGCGCAGAGCCCGATTATCTCCACCGCCGAGGGGTTGCTGGAGCAGCACGGCAACAACGGTGACCTCCAGCCCGTCGAAGGGCTGGCGGACGGCGGAACTGAATCGGTGGAATTTTTCACGACTCAGGCCCGGTCGGAGGGTCCAACGTTGTATGCCCGCACGCAGAGCGGGCGGTTCTTGAAATATCAGAACCGGTGGCAGAACATTGCCGACGAGGCCGGCCGGCAGGCGCAACAGCAGGCGCAAACGCAACTGGCCGTCAGCGGCTTCTGGCAGGTCACCGCCGAGCCGGGTCAGGCCGCGCAGTTGCGTCTGCATCTGACCGACGACCCGCGCGAGGTGTTCAAGCCGGTCGAGTTCAATCCGCAGGCGGGTCTGTTCGGTTTTGATGAGATGCGGACGCTGGCGGCCCCCGATCCGCAAGACCGGTTGATCGTCGGCACCCGGTCCGGCGTGCAGCGGACCAAGACCGATGGCACGCTCCAACGACTCTGGTGCCAGCGCGACAACGCCGGCCAGTCGCTGGACGGAATCGGTCCGGTGCCGGTGGAACAAATGGTGCGCGACGAAGCCGGCGTCGTGCAACTGCTCGCGGACGGCCAATCTTACCAGCTCGATCCCGGTCGCGATGCCGTTATCCCGTCGGTTCGCCAGAAACTGACTGATGCGCTGGCACTGCGCGCGGCCGACCGCAACGGCTGGCGGGTCGAGTTCCACGCCGAAGCCGCTGCGCCGTGGCGGTTGTGGTGGAAGGACCAACCGGTATTTCTCGTGCGCGGCGACGGCGGCAAGGCCCGCTTCGCACACAACGTCGTGTCCGCTGTCGCCGGTGCCGGTGCCAAATTGGTGTTCGCCACCCAAGGCGGGCTGGCGTTGCTGGATTCCGCGCGCCCCGAAGATCGCGGCTCGCTGCGGCTCATTGCCAAGCCCTTCATCATGGGGGAGAGTCTGCCGCTGGCGTTCGATTGGCTGGGCGCCGATCCGGATCGGGACGTGGTGTTCGCCCAGTTGCGAGCCGAGCGGGGTCAACCGTGGGAGATCAACATGCGCGATCCAGAACATCCGACCCGCCTGCCTGCCGCGCCGCAGAAACTGGCCGTGGCCGATGCCTACCACGATGATGCGCTGGTTTGGCACCATCCGCAGTCCGGTCAGGTAACTATCCAGTTCATGCCCGGCAAAGCCGTGCCGGAAGGATTGGAGCCGGCGATTGCAGAAGGCACATTCCAGTTCTTGAACCTGGACATTCTGAACGCAGACAATCCACCGGCCACGCTGCTGCACACGCCGGGAGCGACCTTCTGGATCAGCCGGGGCGGCGTCGTGCAGTTTGATTCGATCAACAACGAGTTCCTCAAACTTCACGCCGAGATCGATGACCGGTCGCGGTCGTTGACGCAGGTGCGGTCGCTGTTGTGGGGCGTGCTCCAAAGCAAAGCGTTCGCCCGCGACGGCCGGGATATCTTTGAATTCGAGGCAAACCAGGGCAAGTGGGTGCACGTCACCAACAGCATGGCCCATCCGTTTCTGGATCGGAGCCTAGTCAACAACAGCCGGATGTTGGAGTGGCGGCAGTCGCACGATCTGTTGCGCATCACTTTGAAAGCGCACGATTGCGAGAAACTTCCGTTCTTTGCCGATGGCAAACCGCGCTTGGATGAGATCAACGATTTCGCGTTTGCGCCCAGCGGCCAGCGGGACGGGATGCTACTGGCCACGCGCGCCGGCGTGGCCGACTACGAGGCGGATGATTTCGGCTATGTGCGCCTGCACGGAGCGGCGTTTGCCACCGACTGCCGCAATGTGCAGTCGGTCACCGAGATCGCCACCGTCCAGCCCCCTGGCGCGGACTGGCGCACTTGCGCCCGCCTCGAAGGTGGACGCACCTTCGAGGCGATCAATGGCCAGTGGCAGCCCCGTGACCATGTCGAGGATGTGTTTGAACTGAGCTATCGGTGCGTGCTCCACGAAGGGTTATGGAGTTGGTCGCGGTATCCTGCAGGGCTGAGCTGCACGCTGTTCAACGTCAATGGCTCCCCATACCGGCTTGGTTCGGCCGTGAACCGGGTACTGCCGCCCATCTTCTCACGGGGCAAGCTCGCCATCGACGACGCGCGTGCGGCGGTGCTCACCGCACAGGAACTGCTGGTGGCCACTGCGGCCGGCCTTGTTCACTTCGCGTTGACGCCCGATACGCAACAAGTGCAATTGGCCGGCATCGACGTTTGGGCCAAGACCGGTAGCAACGCGGTTGCCGGAACCCTCGCCGACTTGCAGGGCGTGCTCGCCCACGACGACATGCAAGTGTGGAACAACCACGGTGTGTTCACCAACGCCAGCGCGGACTTGCGCGAATGGATTCTGACAACAGCCACTCCAGCCAGTTTGCGGAACGTGCGGTGGGTGCGCGATGGCCGCGACGCCTGGCTCGTCGAAGCCTTGCCCGGCGACTCCAAGCAATTGAGCATCCGTCAAGCGCGTGGGATCCTCGGCAGCCGTTGGTTTGTTCCTGTGCAAGATACCGTGTTGTGCGGCGCGGGTGTTTCGGATGACGGCCTGTGGGTGTTGGCGGGCAACGACCTGTTTCTGGTGGATCGCGCCAAGATCAGTCGAAATTGGCGCAGAAGCTTTGGCCAGTTGCTCTCGCCATTTCGGGGAAAGGACACACCATGATCTTCCGCTGTTGGTTGGCGTTGCTGACTGCTGGTTTCGTGGTGGTCGGCGTTGCCGTACCGGCCACGGCAGCCGTCGATGCGGAAGAGCTGAAACAAATGGATTGGCGGCAGCGGATTGTCGCGGCGGCCGAACTGGCCCGGCGAGGTGACACAGCCGCAGTCGCGCTGTTGGCCGATTTGCTCAATGATGCCGATCCGCTCGTGCGGGCAGTGGCCGCCGACGCACTGGGGCAAATCGGGGCGGAGGCCAAACCAGCCGTCGCCGCTCTGGCCAGCGCGTTGCAGGACACTGCGGCCAGCGTGCGCCAAGCCGCGGCGCAAACCTTGGGAGCCATCGGGCCGGCAGCGGTTGACGCGACAACCCAATTGGGGCTGGCATTGAAGGATGAACAGTGGCCGGTGCGCAAAGCTGCTGCGATTGCCCTCGCCCAAATCGGCACGGTGTCGCCCGCAGCCTTTTCCGCGCTGCAACAAGCGGCCAACGATCCGGTCGCCGGCGTGCGAACCGCTGCCACCGAGGCGCTGCAAACGGTGGAAACCTCCGAACAGCGGGCCGAACGCGAACGACAGGAGAAGCTGGCGCAGTTGCTGGCGACCGCCAAAGCCAGTGACAACAAGGAGAATGGCCGCCAAGCCCTCGCCGTGCTGGAGCAGTTGCTGGAACTCGCCCCCGACCACGTTGAGGCAAAGCAATTGCGTCGCAAGATCGCCGGCTACTACGGCGCCACGACCCTCATTGTCCCGGAGGAATTCTCCTCGATCCAGCAAGCGATCACTGCCGCCCGGGCGGGCGACATCGTGCGCGTAAAGGCAGGCACTTATGAGGAAGCGTTGGTCTTCAAGGACGGCGTGCGTCTGGTCGGCGAGGGCGCGGACTCAGTGACAGTGCGTTGCCAAGCTCAGACGAACTGGGTTCTTCAGGTCGAGAACTGCCGGTCAGGGGAGGTCAGCGGTTTGACCTTCGAACACATCGGGACTGATGATCATACTAACCGTTTCGGTGGTGTCGACTTGACCCACAGCTCGATCGAGATCCGGCAATGCAAGGTGCAGCAAAGCGCCGGTCACGGCATCCGTATCAGCGGCCAAGGCAGCCCCACGATTCAAGATTGCGTCGTGCAGTCCAACTCTTGGGATGGTATTTGCGTCGAGGGATCCGGTGCCGCGCCGACGCTCACCAACAACTACTGTCGCGCCAACCAGCATCATGGCATCTACTTCAGCGCAGGTGCCGGCGGTACCGCAATCGCCAATACGGCTATCGAGAACACCGGCAGCGGCATCGTGATAGCCGACAAAACCACCGCCCCCCTATTGCAGAATAACATCTGCCGAGCCAACGCCAAGCACGGCCTTTGCTTCAGCGATGGAGCCGCTGGCACGGTCGAAGGCAACACGTGTGAGGAAAACGCGGGCTGCGGCATTCTAGTCTCTGGCGCCGGCACCAACCCGCGCCTAGAAGCCAATCGTTGCATAGGCAACCAAAAGACCGGCATTTGCTACGAAGAGGAAGCACGACCAGCCGTCACAGCGGGTAATGGACCAGACCTAATGAAGGCCAGCCAACAGTTGTGTCAAGCAGCGTCTGAAGGTGATACCAACACGGCAACCCAGATTCTTCGGAATCACCCAGAGATCATAAACGCCCAAGATGCGGCACTCTGGACGCCTCTGCACTATGCAGCAGTCAGAGGGCACAAGGGAATGGCCGCTCTGCTGCTGTCGAGTGGGGCGGACATCAATGCAAAGTCTGACGATGGCTGGACACCATTACATCTGGCCGCAGGAAACGGCCACAAGCAAGTTTCGGAGTTTTTGCTCAGCAAGGGGGCTAATGCCCAAGCTAGGGACAACTCTGGTAAGACTCCAGCAGATCGAGCGGAACGGGAGCGCCATTACGATTTGGCCAGCCTGTTGCGCCAGGGGGTACGGAGGTCAGATGACGACAAAGCAGAGTTCGTCGCCGACAGCACCGTCAGTGCGCAAGTTGTGGTCAAACTTCCTCGAAGCCCTTCAGCGTCGGACATAAGCTTGCTCGCCAGCCAGAATGTGCTGTATGTGGTCTCCGAGCGGCCGCTGTCAGAACCGACACTTGATGCCTTGAAGCTTGCAGGGATCAAGACGGTGGTAGGCTTCAGTAAACAAGACACTATAAGTGGCTATTACCTTTATTACATGAACGCGTGTGCCAATCATCCGGCCATCATTATGTGGGCACTGGATGTCCCGCCTGTTCAATTTGAGCAGTACGCTGGAAAAGCCCATCAGTTGCCCATTCTTCATAAGCAGCTTCGGACTCTGCCCGTCGTTCCAGCCAGCGATGTTGTCGAGCAATTGAGCCAGCACGCTGGAGTTCCGCTGATACTCAGACCATCCGGTGTCGCCGAAGGGAAGCCGGTGAGGCTCGATCCAGCAAAGATTGGTCCGGAAATTGTCGAACCCACGGCAACCGACGCAGGCAAAATCGCAGTGATCGACACGAAATTCGGGAACATCGCAATCGAGCTTTACGGCCGAGATGCTCCAAGAACTGTGGCGAACTTCATCAAGCTAGCCAGCGAAGGTTTCTATGACGGGGTGACCTTTCATCGGGTAATTCCGGGGTTCATGATTCAAGGAGGAGACCCATTGAGTAAAGACGCGGATCGCATCCGTCATGGCACTGGAGGTCCGGGCTATACGCTTCCTGCCGAGATCAAACGTGAGAACAAGCGAGGGACAGTCGCGACAGCGCGGCTGGCCGACCAGGTCAACCCCCAGAGAGAGTCGAACGGTAGCCAGTTCTTCATCAACGTAAAAGACAACGATTTCCTCAACGGCTCTTACACTGTGTTTGGACACGTGATTGCCGGCATGGATGTCGTTGATCGGATCGCCAACGTGCCCCGCGATTCTCGCGACAACCCCCTGGAAAAAGTTGAGATGAATAAAATGTCGATCACCACGCAGACGGAGGCGTTGAAGAAGTGAAGTCCACGCCATTGATGCCTATTCCCCGGCTGCGTAGGACGACCCGGAGCAACGCAAGCGGGGGAAACGCAAGCGGAACTCGCGCAAGCGGAGGCTTGTGGCTTCTTTGGGTTTTGGTACAAGAATCACGGATCATGTTCGGTGTGACCTAACAGAAAACTACCTCAACTGAAGGAAAGGACGGCAAATATGTGCGGTCAAATCTGTGCAACTCGCAGGAACGGGACTTCGCCCACTCGGGTACTGACTACGATGCTGTTGTGCAGCACGGTTGCGATACTCACAGGCTGTGCTTCCGGAGGAAGATTCGAGCACGCTACGGCCACAGATGTCAGGCTTTCGGAAAACAACTACCGGGTGATTCAACCGGGTGCCCGGGGCGGAAGCAGCGGATTTTCTCTTCTGGGATTCATTCCCATTACGAGTCCCAGTTACGCAACTGCAAAAGCGCGCCTGTACAAATCCGTGGGCCAAGATCTAAAAGGTCGCTCTATCGCGCTGGCGAATCAGACACAGGATAGGTCTACCTTGTACTTGATCCTGTTTTCGATTCCCACAGTGACCGTAACGGCAGATGTCATCGAGTTCACGGGCGCACCAACGTTTCGACTTCCGGAGTGACCATAGCGATGTCCACGGGAATAAGGAATCCCAGATCTATCAACAAAGGAGATCAAGCAAGAATTCCAGAGAGCACTACAAACGTGAAAGGAGAGCTGCCCCATGAAGCTGAACAATCCGTCTATCGCAGTCACGCTAGCCTTTACCATCCTTCTCAGTCCGACAGTCAAGACTTTTGCCGGCCCTCAGCCACCACTACTCGGCCCCGAACTGGAGAAGGCTTTGCTGGCCGAAGACTGGAAGGCGGTGGCGGAGATCTGTGACGCGGATGGCTCGCTGACCAACTCGCCGGTGTTACGTGCCATCAAGGGTCACGCGTGCCTCGCGCTCAATCGCAACAACGAGTCGCTATGTTTATTCCTATCAATCACTCAGGATTCGGATTTGGCGTCTTGGGACGAATGGACGAAAATCTTCCTGACAAGGCATACCGACTGTATTGCGGCTCTCTATTTCAGAGGGGATTCCCGCGCTCGCTTGCGAGACTGGGAAGAAGCTGTCCGGTATTACACAGCCGTGCTGAAGCTGCGCGCAAAGTTGCAGCTCACTGTCGCCTTGGTGCGCAACGCCTTAGGAGTTGCGTATGGAACCCGTGGGGCAATCGAAGATGCGCGCACCAACTTGGAACAGGCCTGCGCGCTTGCCCCCTCTTTTCTCGACGCCCGCGCTAGCCTCGGAACGTTGAAGATCACTCAAAGGGCACCCGAGGGCGCTTTGACGGAATTCGATGAAGTGCTGTACGTGTCTCCCGATTTTGCGCTGGCACTGATCGGACGAGGGTGTGCGCTGTTCCGAATGGGCGAATGGGATGAGGCAGAGAAATCGTTCACGAACTGCATGCAGGTCGCCTGCGCGCAGGGGCCGGCCAGCGTGAATCTTTCGATCCTAATGGAGGCCCGGATGCAGCAGGTCAGCAACCAACTGGCTGCAGCCACCGGGGGGTTGGTGCCGGGCACGACACTGCAGACAGAAGTGCAACAATTGGCAAACCGCCTCGCCACGGATCTGCCAAGTTTGAGAAGTCCCGATCAGGTCCAACACTACTACGAAGGTCTGCACCAGCATTACGACCTACCAACTGTCGCACTGGCCAGTGATTACGTGATGAAGGGCTTGGCCACTCACATGTTGAGCCTTTGCCAACAGGCGAATTCGTATAATCAACAGTATCTGGAGACTGCCCAAGGCGCGGCATGCAAAATGGGCTGGGGCCGGACATTGGCGGACTTGGGAAACGCTATTGACTTGGTTAGCAAAGGTGCCGCCGTCACAAAACGTGTGGATGTGGCTTTTCTCACTGGTGCCGGCAGTGTGCTTTTGAAGCAGGGTGGTCAAGATCTCAAAGATCTGTCATCTTCTTCTCTGGCCACTGCCAATCAGGCCTTCAGACTGGCCAGTGACTCTCTGCAACAAGCCGCGCAACTCAACAACATCCGCGTGGCCGTTAACCAGGTGTTTGCAGATCCGGGCGGCTGGAAACGCACTTATTCGATGGATCTGAGCGGCAATCTAGGCCAAGACTTTACAGTGGCCCGCACGATGGCAGGAAACGTTCGCGCCGGTGCTGATGTTCTCATCGTTTGTAACAAGCCGGACGTTGCAGATGTCTTGAGGAACGAGGCTCTCAACCGCGGCGTCGCCCCAGCACAGATTCGCATCGTCCCCGAATTTAGTCAGACTCTGGCTGGACAGTTTGGGAGTCCAAGCAGTGTCATTCTCAATGTACGTGGAGGTCTAAATATTGGCTCCATCCCTACGCCCGGGGGCGTGCGTGCAGCAGTGAAGAAACCGTTCGTCGATAAGGGTTGGAATCTGGTGATGCCATACGGTCTTCTGTACGAAATCAAACCCTCGACGGCCACCGCTGTGGGAGCGGATTGGAGGCAATGACAACTCTCCTTCGGCGGAACATTTGCGTAGTCGTCCTTGTCCTAGTTGCCTATTCCGTTGTGACCGGAGCCGAGCCGTATGTGGCCTACTCCCTGAAAGCGGCTCAGCGCCTTGCCCGAACAGCGGGCGGCCAAACCGAACAGTTACGAACTCTCGGTGGAATGACTCGAATTGCCGGCTTCGTCCATGATCGGGAGACCCAGGACATCATTCTCGTCGGTAAAACAATGGAGGGGCTACCGCAAGCAAGCTTGGATGATCTGGTGGTCGCGCTTCGCGCACGGCTCGTCGTCAAAGAGTGGCCGACCGTAAGCATCGACCCCACAGAGGAAACGCCCACAACAGATTTGCTGGCAGTAAGTTTTCGTGGCGGAATCCAAGATAGCCAGTACGGTGCGGATTTCTTGGATTCCGATGTTGTATTGAAAAAATACAGCCTCGAAGCTCTCTCGCCAATTCAAGACGTGCCAACGTACAAGTCGCTCTGCCTGCAGGCAGTCAAGGAAAGGCTTGACTCTGAGGGCGAGAAGGTTGTTCGGGTACACGCGCTGAAGCGGCCTTCGGAAGCACTTCTAGGTCAGGAGATTCAGGACGAGGATGCCTATCAAACTCGCTTTTGGTTCATGACCGCTGACCGCTGTAATCTTCTGGTCAGAGACGATGTATTCCTGATCAAAGAACTCCGTCTGGTGGTCCAAGAGCAATCGCGGCCAATGGGACAGAAAGGTCAAGCCGCCCAAGCGAAGACGGGGACCTTGCGCGACCCGGGGAGACACTTTGCGAATGACTTCACAACACACCTTGTCGAAGTCATCGCTGTTCATCCAAAATTGAAGCGACTGAAGATTCTGTTCGACTTGGTTGCGGTGGGCGAAGGCATATTGGAGATCAAACCTCCGCCCGACCTGACGTATTTGCTCCAAGAATACCGAGTTCAGCCAGTCAGAATTAGACAGCAGTACGAGATGATCGATCTGCGTTACGGGATGGAACGTTCGGATGGCCGCTTGGAAGCGATCAGAATTAGTGGCGGAATCGAGTTCAAGACCCAAGTCAAATGGCTGAATGATGGAGACCTATCCGCGCTGCGAAAAATCGTCCTAACCGCGAGACCAAACCGGGACGCCCTGATTTGGAGGCTGCCGCTTTCTGGATGGAAAATGCCAAATGCTGATAATCTCGACTCAACGATTGGTGCGCAGACCATGGAGACCACAGCGAGCGGGAGCGACGGTGACACGGGAGAGCCGGGGTGTTCAGTGTCTGTCCAGAGATTTCTCTTGCAGTCAGTAGATCAGAGCGACAATGGCTCCCACAGGAAGTTCTCTGGTTTTCCACCACCGCCGCCACCGCCACCACTCCCCGCCGTCCTTCCTAGGGCGGAGTATCGCGCGGATGGCGGGGTGACGTTAGACATGCATGTGGAAGAGACTTCGTTTCAAAAGGATTCCACTGGCGAATTGGATCGGATCAAAGAGAAAGCGCGTGAGAGCCGGCCAGACTCGAATGCGTTGTCCTGGCCGCTCGACCGAAAAGAGGGCACGAAATGAACTCCCTAACCGCGAAGCGCTCAACTGACATTGTGGCGCGGTGGGCAGCGCACTGGGCGCGGGTCATGGTTCATCTGCTGAGCAGCGGGCTGCTACTCGTTTTGGCAGGTGCTTGGGGGTTGTCCTGCAATGGCGGTTCCACCACGGCGAATGACCAAGCATCGACCACCTCTCCACCGAGCTTCCGCGAAGGCGAGCGAATCTGCCTGTCGTTGCGGGTGCTTCAGGAACGGGCAGAGGCGGCGTTGGCCTCCCGGCGGTCGTTGGACGAGCGTCTCGAAAACTTGGCAGGTATCGGTTGGCTGGAAGGATTCGCAGTGGATACCGAAACCAGCGACGTGATTTTAATCGGATTGTACTCCCAGAAGCGCCCGACGCTGCACTTGGATGATTTGGTGGTGAACCTGCGTAACGTAGTGACCCGCGAGGTGGAACCCTACTGTTCGCTGGACCCACAGGAGGAAAACGTCGCGAAGGTGAGCCGTCTTTTCCAGGACAGGGGAGTTATGCAGGAGCGCGAACAACTGTATCATGCGTTCCTACGTCTGAAAGAGGCGTGGGGGCCACAGCAGGTTGTCGTGGGCGGCGTGCCTCGCAACTCGCGCCACGCTCACGTGATGATTGACGCTGACTACCACATGAAGCGCGTGTCGCAAGGCTTGGTGGAGTTGCCGGGTGTGGCTTCGTGTCCAGAACGGCTGCTGGCCGCAGAAGAGCAAAAGTTGCAGGCGGTACAAACCAGCGCAACCTCTGGATTGTCGATGTCGCGGTTCTGGTTTCACATCGCCGAGGGCCATCCCACCTTCTTGGAGAGTAAGGGCATTGTATGGTTGACCAATTGCACCGTGGTGGTGCTGACCGAACGGCAGATGGCCACCGCTGAAGGCAAACTCCGCGATGCAGGCGGCGACGATCCGCATGCGCAAGGGTTTGCACGCGACCTTTCCGAAAAGTTCAGCCAGGCAACTGCTGTAGTGGCCGCGTACGCCGAATTGGAAAACCTCTATCGCCTGAGCGCGCTGCTGCGTTCGATGGAGTTCCGGAACGCAGCGGGTCAGGCACAGATTGATTTCGCGTTTTTCCTGCGGCAGTACCGGTGCCAGACGGAAAGTGCGATGCCGAATTCACTGCCCGGCTTGGTCAATTACAAGGAGAAGCAAGGCTACGTGCAGCAAGGCGACACGGCGCTGGAATATGTGCTGTTCCCAATGGTGTGTGGTGGAGTGGGGATGGAAATGAAGCTTGAGCCGAAACAGTTCGTGATGGACGACAGCGGACGGTTACAGGCATTGCGCTCGGCGGCGCTCCGTTCCCGACCGCAGCGCGATGCCCTTTGCTGGGCCATCGGACCCTTGTGACGGATATCGGGCGAGACAGGGATCACACATGAAAGAGGATCATCCTGATCATCACGATGATAATCGAATGAGCCCATTTTCGAGCCGGAAAGGAGACTCAGAATGAATGCGGCAGAGCATGGCAGCCACACTGGTATGGGAAGAGGGGGTGCTGTTGAAAGGCTTCCCTATCAACACCGCACCGGGGCGTTGGATTCACGGCAAAGCTATTACGGCCCCAATCCAAAGGCGGCGAAGCTTATGAAAACGAGGACTTATACCAAGATGTTAATGTTGTTGTCCGTAGCCATAATGGCTATCGGTTGTGCTACGATGCGCGAGCAGTGGGGAATTGCACAGTCATCGGATACTGTTATAGCCTATGAAAAGTTCCTGCGCAAATATCCAGAGGGTGAGTTGGCAGAACAGGCACGCACCCGGTTGGAGGAACTCTATGCCAAGGGGGATTGGGCAAGCACCAAGTCATCTGATACGACTACAGCGTATGAAGAGTTTATACGCAAGCACCCAAAGAGCCAGTTGGTAAAACAGGCACGCACCCGGTGGCAGGAACTCGTCCAACAAGCGGCTCAGCGATACATGTCATCGCTTGGCAGTGTTCGGGTTCAGGAGGTGAAGTTCTCAGAGTGGACTTTGAATAACCGCTCGAAACAAGAGATGGAAGAGATCAGACAACTTTTCCTAGATTCAGTCAAAGGCAAGGGAATCAAGATCACTGACAGCGATGCCGCCGCAATTCTCCGCATTTCTTATGAGGAAATGTCCTGGCTGCGCATCGGTGGCCCGGCCGGTGTTGACTACACGCTCACGTTTACCTTGGGAGACAAGATTGACGGGGATTTGATTAGGAATGAATACAAGGGCACAATAACGGCTAGAGCGGCCGAAGTCACTGATGACCAAGGGAACATTGTGCGCAAGTTTCTTGGCATTTCTGAAACTTTTCAGGATACCAAAGAGACTCTAAAAAGGATTCTTGAGGAGAGGAATCCGCTCACGACAGACGAAAAGACTCAATATGTCCGGATGAAGCAGTAACCTTGAGCGTGACCGCACCTAATCGGGCAAGAGGGAAGATTTCGTCTCCCCCTCCTCACACCGCCGGACATGCGGGCTCTCATCTGGCGGTTCCGAAATCGAGACCCTGCTTTCTGCGCGGATAGAGTGCTTCGCTGTTATGTCGTCGAAACGTTTTTCCTGACGACGATGACACCGCAGATGGCACTCCGTTCTGCTTAACGGGCGGCTTGGAGGTGGTATTCACGTCGTGCGGTGCGGGCCTTTTCGTGCCGCCGGCAGTATTGGATCACAGTCAGTGGCCTGATACCGAAGAAGCGTCCCTGGTCAAAGACTGGCGAAGCCAGATGAGATTTGTCAAACACGGTTCCAAGCATAAATGATTGAGAGGTTCTACTTCTGGTTCTTGACGAACAGGAACTGGGCGCAAGCCTCGATTGCACAGGGCACCCGATTTGTGTCGGCTGTAACGCACGGTTTATTGAGACCGAGAACGGGCGTCAACCTCGACCCAACTGCGGCTGGGCGCGCGGCAAAGCCGATATGCTCTACGTCACCAACGCGTTCGAAGTCATGCGCAAGGTCAGCGCTCTGCTGGAGGCAAAGAAGTAACTGCAAGTTCGACTCATCAGAGATGAGCGGCCAAGTTGTTGGGTGGTTTCGTGTCAGTTCTTCTTCCCCACGGAACAGAATGCACGCACTTTGGGCGCATAGGTCGTCAACCACGGAACAACGATCACCGCCACCATGATCAGCATGCTAAATAAAACTGTTCCATATCCAGCCAATTCAATGGAGTTCTGCGATGCCCCGGATGCAGACGGACAAATCAGGCTTCGAGACGGAAGGATTCTTGGAAAGCATTACCGGCGCTTTGTTCGCGGTTTCGCCATCACGTCGTACGCGTCGCAAGGCAAGACCGTCGATTACGTCCTGTTCTCTGATTCGTCCGTCAAGGCCGCGACCAACCAGCAACAGTGGTACGTGACGATTTCCCGTGGACGGAGGGGCATCCGCATCTTCACCAGCGATAAGGCGCAGCTTCGCGAGAATATTGTTCGCGCCAATAATCGTACTCTCGCCATGGACTTGGCGGGTCGAGAGTTTGCGCGAAGACTGGGCGTAGCCGCGCAACGACACCCCAGATCGCTCGCGGCCTTCCTGTAGGTTCAGAACTTTCAACAGAAACACGATCCAGCCGTTGTCACACCCGTTGTTACAAATCGTCGCAAAAAGAGCCAAATCGGGCAAAACATACAAACACCGGGAAAGTGAAGAATCGCTAGGTTTTACCGAGTGTTTCTCGCAATCCAGCCGCTTTCAGCGAGTTGCGAAAATGGCCTGTTTTGGATTTGCAGTCTGCCCCGTTTGGCCACTTCGGTACCTCTCCCACGGATGAAGGCTGGAGCGGGCGATGGGAATCGAACCCACCTCACCAGCTTGGAAGGCTGGCGCATTACCACTATGCTACGCCCGCATTGCGAGCCACAACCACGCAACGGTATAGGAGCGGTTTCGCGCCGTCAAGGGAGAAGCCATTGGATCCAATGAAATGAGGTCTTGCGCCATATTGACTCACTTGGTGGTTGTTCCAGCTCGCTAACAGCCACAGATATAATAACATATGGACGGTGTCGCACTCAGGTTACCGCCTCAAGCAGCCTTCATCCGTTTGTGCCGTGGGTAAAGCGGACGGAGTTGCAGGCAGTCTTGGCTCGGTCCGTGCCGCGATGGACAGACCTTTTGCCAAGTTCTGGGGCTGCTTTTCCCACTTTTCCCGCGATTTATCTTGCATTTTATCACGTCGCCAGCTAGCCTCCACGAGTGCAGCAGTAGTGTGCCGTTGTGAGATGCGAGTTGGAAGTTGAAGATTATGGTGGGTGATATTTCTAATGTTTTGATTCTTACTGAGGTGATGGTGCCTGGCTGGCATCGGGAGGGGACGGATATGAAGCGAGTTCACGGGGTGATGAGAATTACGCGAGTTCTGGCTCTGATCGGAGTGCTCTCACTATGGGCCAACTCTCAATCCAAGGGCGCGGCATTGAATTTGGTACCAACGCCTGGCGGAGCAGATTTCACCGTTTCCCTAGGCGTAAGTTATAGCAGTGACACGCTTCAAGTTATTTCCGAGCCGCCGGGGGTGGGGCAAACTGTCCCCTCCTACAGCTACAATTTCCTAGATCCAGTGGGCTTTTACGGCGATTTCACGTTGGTAGCGAACATCACCTCCGCCGGCATTCTGAATTCCGGAACATTCACCCTCAATGGCGACATGATGGGATCCTACGGGCTTTTGCTGAAGGGCGATTTGAACACGGGTGCGGACGGAGTAGCTTTCGGATCGAAAGTGACCGGGGATCCCAACACGACGCTTTTTGAGTTTCCGTTTACAGTCACCGGAGGCGATCCGACCATCGTAAGTAATTTTGGCGGGCCGGGGTCGATGCAAGGCTCCGTGGAACTTACTGCGTATTTTGATCCTCTCAGCGGTGACGTCCCATTCGTCGGCTGGTCAAGCAATTTTAACAACACCGGGCCTGATAACGGTGATGGAAGTATCGCGGACGTCGTGGTCGTTCCCGAACCGTCTTCGATCGTGCTCGTGTTGGTTGGTTGTATGGTTTTTGTGGGCGCACATCGTGCCACGGCTACCAAACGGGGCTGCGTTTGAGTTGCTGATGTCCGGTGTAGCGCAGAGACGTTGAGGCTAGAAGAGTAGTGAGTTTACATTGCCGGGCGTGGGCCGCCACGGCAGTGAATTGTTGCGTTGCCGGGCGGGGCTGCCACGGCGAAGTGAGTGTGAGGGAACTGGTGTCGCATAAAGATAAGGAGCCACATTTATGAAGTATAGGGTCGCTTTTTTCGTTTCGGCAATCGCAGGTCTAACGCTGGTGGCGGCATCGTCGCTCGCAAATCTTCTGGGCGTCAACATCGTGATCTACCCGCGTGTCGTGTATTCAAGCACCAGTACGTCCGCGTTAACGTACACGGCGAGCAGCCATCTTTTCACGATCACCGCGCCGCCCACATCAATACAGTTTTCCGGCGCGGAAGGAGTTCGACTGATCACCGGTACCAAGAGCCTGACCATAAGCGTCCTGGTTGATAACTCGGGCAATCTGATCGGCGGCGTGCCGGCCAACGGCGGCATCGACTTCACCCTCTCCGGGACAGTATCCCGCATCGTCGGCGGCGTGACCAATACGTACACGGGCGTGCTGTTGACGGGCGCGGTAACCGGGTTTGGCTTCCTAGAAAGCGGGCCCACCGATCTGTATGACTTTCGCTTTAACCCCACCGGCGGCGCGTTGTCTAACTTTTTCTCGTGCGGAGATATTGGTGTCCAAGTGACCAGCGCGGCGTCCACGTTCACGGGATCGTTCTCAACCAATTTCAACGGTCAGGCCAAGGGCACCATGGTCTTGGAAGATTTTACACCACCCACGATCACGTGCCCCTTCGATAACATCAGCGTCACCAATGTCCAATGCAGCGTGCAGGGCGGCCAAGCCGGCGCGTACGTCACCTTCCCGGATCCGACGGCTACCGATAACTGCGGCACCAATGTGCTGATGACCTGCTCTCCCACCAACGGCAGCTTCTTTGCCTTGGCGCCCGCCACCAACATGACAAGTTATACGGTGATATGCACCGCGGTTGATCCCTCCCACAACACCAACTCCTGCGCCTTTGTCGTCACGATCGAAGACGTCCTCGCGCCCGAGTTCGCCAGCAATCCGGTGATCGACGCCTGCGGCGTGGCCCCGATTACACTGACCACTGACCCGGGGCTCTGCTCGGCCACGTTTACGTTCCCGAAACCGATAGCCACGGACAGTTGCTGTACGAGCACCGTGCCCGTGGGCGTATCGGCGATCGATGACCTCGGATTTATCGTTCCGCTGACTGAGTTCACCAGCAATTCCATCGTCTACGAGACGGGCCACTTCCCCCAGAGCTGTCTCGGTTCCAATGTGATTACCAGCACGGCCAATGACGGTCGCGGCAACTCGGCGCAGGCGCAATGCGCCGTGCTCGTGTTCGATAACGAGCCGCCTTCCATTGTATGTTCCAACAACCAAACCGTTGCCTGCACGAACGGGCCGGTATTTTATGTGGACCCAATTGCCTGGGACAATTGCACGAACTTGACGGTTTCCTGCACGCCTCCAAACGGCAGTTTCCTCGGAATCGGCAGCTACCCCATCACCTGCATCGCCATCGACAACTGCGGCGGCAACTCGAACTCCTGCAGCTTCACCCTCAACGTCGTGGACATCACGCCGCCCGTCATTTCGTGTCCAACGGATATCACTGTGGACTGCAGCCAGTCCACCGACCCGAGTAGCACGGGCACGGCGACCGCCACTGATGATTGCGATCCCAATCCATCGGTGAGCTACAGCGACGCCGTTTCGGGGACTTGTCCGCAGTTCATCTCGCGGACCTGGACCGCGACTGACAACAGTAGAAATTCCAGACAGTGCACCCAGATCATCACGGTGACTGATACCGTAGCGCCGACCATCACCTTTGTCCCGGCCGGCGGCGACCTGGGCTGCAACCCGACGCTGCCCACCGACGCCAGTGTCAAGTCCGTGGTGACAGCCACCGATAACTGCGGCACCCCGACCATCAACGTCGGCCATGTCGACGGCGGCACCG
>JBEKYJ010000028.1:0-26654 GCA_049511095.1 Verrucomicrobiia bacterium | reverse complement strand
GTTCGCCAGTACTCGCAGCGGCGATTCCTTTTCCGCCGGCGATTTTCTTCAGGTCGAGACCCGGCCGTTTGCGGCCTGCGGCCTTGTCAGTTGCGGTGAATCCCTTTGGTACACGCCTCGTTCGTCAATGACGTCGTACACCGTCGCCGTCACCAGCAAGACGGTTGTCCGCGAGCCGGCGCTGGCGTTGCGATGGATCGACCACGGCAAGAACAACGTCTTCCAAGGTCGTTTCGGCGAAGGCCCAACCTCTCCAGCCACATTTGCCCCACCCGCGCTCGTCTGCGCTGTGGCCGATCATCCCGATCATCTGGCGCATGAGTGAGCGATCCCACAACGAGTCGGGCCACGCTGAGATCAGCCGCCGCTCGTTTCTGAAAGGATTGGGGACTGTGGTCGTCGCCTCGGCGGCCGCGCCGGTGGGCGCCGTCGCCGCCGAAGTTGAGGAGCTGCAAAAACTCGGGGCCGACAAGATCCTCGGACCGGGACAGGTTCCCGTCACCCTCCATGTCAACGGCAAGCCGCTCCAGTTGAACCTCGAGCCGCGCGTGACCCTGCTGGACGCCTTGCGCAATCATTCCACTCTCACCGGCGCGAAGGAGGTTTGCGACCGCGCCGCGTGCGGCGCGTGCACCGTGTTGCTTGACGGCAAGCCGATCTACTCGTGCATGAAACTGGCCATCGAGGCGCAAGGCCACGAAATCATGACGGTAGAGGGATTGTCGGAGGGCGGCAAGCTCACCGAAGTGCAACAGGCATTTGTCGAGTGCGACGCGTTGATGTGCGGTTACTGCACTCCCGGTTTTGTGATGAGCGTGACGGCGCTTTTGAAACGGAATCCGCGCCCCAGCGCGGAGGAAGTGCGCGTCGCCTGTTCGGGTAATCTCTGCCGTTGCGGCACACAACGTCGCGTGCTCACCGCCGCCCTGAAGGCGGCCGGCGTGCCGGTCGCGGACAAGACGGAGGTCATCCGTTATGCCTAGCTGGCCGGAAAAGCGGGACGTGATCGGCCAGAGGGTGCAGCGTATTGACGCTCCCGCGAAAGTCACCGGTGCCGCCAAGTATTCTTCCGATGTCCAGCCGGACGGATGGCTGTACGGCATGATCTATCGCTCCCGCTGGCCTGCGGCTCACGTGACTCGCATCAACCTCGACAAGGCCCAGCAAGTTCCCGGCATCAAAGCCGCCGTCGCTGAGCGCAAGGGGGAACGGACCATACGTTTTTACGGTGAGGAACTGGCCGGAGTCGCGGGCACGTCCAAGCAGGCGTGCCTCGACGCGTTGCGCGTGATCGAAGTCGAAGCCACGCCGCTGCCGTTCGTCGTCAGGGAAGAAGCCGCCAAGAATCCGGACGCACCAAGGGTCTGGCCCGAGGCGCCGAATCTCGGCGAGGCGAACGTCAAGGAGAAGGGAGATGTCGACAAGGCATTCGCTGGAGCGGCGGCGGTTGTCGAAGGTTTTTTCACCACACCAGTCCAGCTTCATCAGCCGCTCGAGACGCACGGCAACACGGTGTCGGCGACGGATGACGGCGTGACCTGCTGGGCTTCGACGCAGGGCATCTTCAGCGTCCGCGAAGGCCTGGCGTCCTACCTCAATGTGTCACAGGAAAAGGTCCGCGTGCTCACCGAGTACATGGGCGGGGGGTTCGGCGCGAAATTCGGCCCCGGCACTGAGGGGGGGCTGGCGGCACGGCTCTCACAGGCGGCGGGCGCGCCGGTGAAATTGATGCTGGCGCGTTTCGATCAATCACTGGCCGTCGGCAATCGCCCGTCGTCATTCCAACGAATACGGCTGGGAGCGGACGCGGATGGCAAGCTCGTCGCCTTCGACATGGATGCGTTTGGCACGGCGGGCATCGGTGCGGGCACGAGTTCGGCGGGTGGGGGCGGCGGCGCTGGTTTTCCCGCGCCGTATATTTACACGGTTCCCAACATTTGCGTGAAACAGGCCCATGTGGCCGTTAACGCGGGCGAAGGCCGCGCGTTCCGCGCGCCGGGACATCCTGTCGCCTCGTTCGGCATGGAATCGATCATGGACGAGTTGGCGGTAAAGTTGAAGATGGACCCGGTGGAGCTTCGGTTGAAGAACGACCCGAGCAAGGTTCGGCAGAAGGAATACGCCATCGGCGCGGAGCGGTTCGGGTGGAGGCAGAAATACAAGCCGCCAGGCTCTTCCCCCGGACCCGTGAAGGTGGGTGTCGGCTGTGCGGGAGCGACGTGGGGCGGCGGCGGACGGGGCACGCAGGCCGAAGCGCAAATCAACCCGGATGGCAGCGTCGAGGTTCGGTGCGGCACGCAGGATCTGGGGACGGGCACGCGCACCTTGGTGGCGATGGTCGCGGCGGAGGTTTTCGGGCTCAAGCCGGAGCAGATCACCGTGAAGATTGGCGATACCCGGTTCCCGCCGTCGGGCGGAAGCGGCGGCAGTACCACGGCGGCATCGGTTTGTCCCGCGATCATGGACACCTGCACCAACGCGCTCCAGGATTTGCAGCAGAAGACGGGAATCGCCGACGCGCGTGGGGCAAACTGGGCGGGCGCCTGCAAGAAACTCGGCGTCAATCCGCTCACGGCGCACGGCCGTTGGCAGGAAGGGCTTTCGTCGAGCGGGGCCGGGGGCGTGCAGTTTGCCGAAGTCGAGGTGGACACGGAAACCGGTTTTGTGAAAGTTCGCAAGATTTTGTGCGTGCAGGATTGCGGACTCATCGTCAACAAGCTCACGTGTGAGACGCAGGTCAACGGCGGCGTGATCATGGGAATGGGCTACGCGCTGTACGAGGAACGCGTCATGGACCCTGCCACGGGCGTCGTATTGAACCCGAATTTTGAGACGTACAAGCTGCCCAATTTCGCCGATGTCCCGGAGATCGAGGTGATCTTGATGGACATGCCCGAGCGCGGCGTGATCGGTGTCGGCGAACCGGCCACCATCCCGACTGCGGGCGCCATCGCCAACGCCGTTGCCAACGCCCTCGGCGTCCGCGTCAGCAGTCTGCCCATGACGCCCGCGCGGGTTCTCGCGGCCTTGGGCAAGGTGAAGAAACCGGGAGCTTCGGCATGAATCCATTTCAATACGTCAGTCCGCGCACCGTCGATCGCGCCGTCTCACTGGCGGCGGACCGAGGCCGTTTTTTTGCGGGCGGTATCGACGTGCTCGGTGAGATGAAGGAATACATTGCCAGCCCGCCGGTGCTGGTGAACGTAAAGGATTTGCCGGCCACCCGCGACATCACGATGGGAAAAGGATCGTGGACGATTGGCGCCAACGTCACCATTTCCGAAATTGAGCAGCACGCGGAATTGAAGCGCGTGTTTCCCAGCTTGCAGCAGGCGGCGGCGGAAGTCGGCTCGCCGCAGATCCGTAACGTCGCCACGGTTGGGGGCAATCTCGCGCAGCATTCGCGTTGCTGGTATTACCGGCATCGGGACATTCATTGTCTGAAAAAAGGCGGCGGCACTTGTTACGCGCAGGATGGCGAGAATAAGTATCACAGTTTGTTCTCCGGCAACCCGTGCATCAGCCCGGTCGTCTCCAACCTGGCGATCGCGCTCGCCGCGCTGGACGCGAAAGTGGCTGTTCGTCGCGGCAAAGAGGAGGTCAAGTTGACGATTCCCGAGCTGTACGCGAAAGCATGGGAGAACCCCGAGGCGCATCATTCGTTGGGTCCAACCGACCTGATTCTCCGCGTGCAGGTTCCCGACGATGGACGGAGGAGCGCGTACATGCAAATCAGCGAGAAGGCGAACTTCGATTGGGCGCTGGTCAGTTGCGCCGCCGCGGCGAAAGTCGACGGGAAGAAACTGGGTAAAGTCCGGGTGGTACTGGGCGCGGTGGCGCCGATTCCGTATCAGGTCCAGGCCGCGCACGAGTTTCTCGAAGGCAAGGAACTCAACGACGACGTCGCCACGCACGCTTCCGAGATCATCCTGAAGGATGCCAGTCCGCTGGCGCACAACGGCTACAAGGTGCCCATCGCCGCGGCCCTGATTCGCCGAACCCTCCGACAGCTTGTGGGGTGAACCATGAACACGAACACACCCGTCTGCAAATGTCTTCGCACGAAGAAAATGTTCGTCCCCGAACACGAGGCCGACGCGCTTTCCGAGCAGCCCGAGCCCGGCGCGGAGGCGTTCTACTGGTGCAACCGCACGTTGAACGGGATCGGCGCCGATGATCGACCCGCGCACGTGCGCACGTGCATTCCGGGACGCAGTTGTTTCGAGGAGTAGCCTTGTCTGTCGGGGTGGGGCATCCCGAAAGCTTTCGGGACCGGGCGCGCCGAAGTTGTTGACGGCAAATCCCGCCGTTTTTGCACTCTGCATCGCGAAGAAAGCGACCCTGGCACCGCCGAAGTCAGGAGTTGAGTCGCGGCGTTTTCTTGTAGTATCATTGGCACATGAAGACGAAGCCGAACGGTCTCCAGTTGTCCCAGCGGGAAATCACTGATTTCTGCCGCCGGCATCACATCCGCAAGCTGGCGGTGTTCGGTTCGGCTTTGCATGGCGACGCCCGTCCGGATAGCGATCTCGACCTGCTTGTGGAATTCGAGCCCGGGCGTGTGCCGGGTCTGATTCGACTGGCGGGGATGGAGCTCGAACTGTCTGCGCTGATGGGAGGACGGAAGGTAGACCTCAACACGCCCCTGTGCCTCAGCCGGTTCTTCCGAGACGAGGTGCTGGCGGAAGCCGAGTCGGTCTATGCCGCGGCATGATCCCCAAGTCCGTCTGCGGCACATGCTGGAATACGCACGGGAAGCGACCGGGTTGATGCGCGGCAAGACGCGTGCCGACCTCGATGCCGACCGTGCCTTGGGCTTGGCCACCCTCCGTTGTCTGGAAATCGTCGGCGAAGCCGCCAGCCACATCCCCGAGTCGGTTCGTCGACAACACCCGCAGATCCCTTGGCCGCAAATCATCGGCACGCGCAACCGCCTTGTTCACGGCTACGACCTTGTGGACTACGACATCATCTGGAGCACGGTGACCGAGGACCTCCCGCCGCTGATCACCGAACTGCAGAAGATCATTTCAGCAGGAGAATCGCGATGAGCGACCACGTCAAACGTCACGCATTGCCCGAGTGGGCATTGGAATCATCGAAATAGGCGACCGCGCATTTGACACACAGGTATTTGCATGCCGACTCTCCTGACACCCGTTCCTTGTACTCAATGTCACTCACCAGCCGTGTTCCTGTGGTGCAGCGGTACGGAAGCACTTTGCGAAAAGTGCGTCCCAAAGATTCGCAAAAGGGAATCGGCTGGGAAAGCTTTCAAGATGCTGATTGGTCCAAGACGTACCGAAGACGAGACTTGGATCCAAGACGAGAACCTGTCGGTGTTTGGGTTGCGTGCGTTCATTGACGACTGCTTGGCCCTTGAACCTTCTTCCTACCCTCATGACTTGCTGACAACAGATGCAGATGTGATCAGCAGTTTTATTGAGAACCTCGCGTCTCGCGTGTCACAGCCCAAGAGGATTGCCAACAAGAACGAGGTGGAAACGCTAGAACACGCAATACGACGGCTCAGGCGCTACTTTGAGATGTGGAAGCGCGGAGATTTACCCTTCGTGCTCATCCGTGAAGTTCCTTGGGTAATTCTGAAACCATCAGGCAATTCTTGGCCTACCATTGAACGGTACTGCAATCGACTAAAGAAGACTAGAAATCATCGTTACGACGACGAACGCCTTCGATTTCTTTTTAACCTGAAACCGGACGAAGTGTGTTGCGGACTGGGAAACTATGAAGGTTATCTAGTTTTCGTCTTCAACGCTCGCAACACAGCAGTCATGGAGCGCGCCAAAGTCGGAAACGCTATTTTCATCGTAAATGCTGACCGTTGGAGATTCCTGAGTCAACAGAGCAAGACCGAGTTGCTCACTGATTATTCGAACGAAGTTGAGTCGTTCCCACACGCGGGTCATATATGGCGGCGTTGGCTCAGAGCCGCCCTTCGCCGTCGTGGAATCCTGCCTCCTGATGCGCCGTTCAAATGACTGTAACGTTTCAAAGATAGAGACCCCAATTCGAGTGGAACAGGACACTGCCTCAGCCCGACATCCGCAAGTTGTGTCGCCCTGAGTCTGCAAAACCATAACCACCGTCCATTCAGGGACTTGACCCACCTGCTAGAATTGAACATAGTCGCCGTCGTTCATGTCAAAATGGTTGCTGCTGGGTTGTGAACCTCAAGAGGAAGGAACAATGGAACAAGGAATCGGCGCGATTAACGAACAGGTCAAACGGGAAAGTGAATTTGTGCGGGTGCTGGTCGGCGAGATCAGCAAGGTTATCGTCGGCCAGAAGTATCTGATCGAACGGTTGCTGGTCGGGTTGCTTGCCGACGGGCACGTGCTGCTCGAAGGCGTGCCGGGACTGGCGAAGACATTGTCGGTGAAGACGCTTTCGGCGGCGATCCAGACGACATTTCACCGCATCCAGTTCACGCCCGACTTGTTGCCCGCCGACGTGATCGGGACGCTCATCTACAATCCCAAGGACGGCGAGTTCCGCATCAAGAAGGGACCGATATTCGCCAATCTGATTCTGGCCGACGAAATCAACCGTGCGCCCGCGAAGGTGCAGAGCGCGTTGCTCGAAGCAATGCAGGAGCGGCAGGTGACGATCGGGGAGCAGACGTTCAAGCTGCCGGAGCCGTTCCTCGTGCTGGCGACGCAAAACCCGATCGAGCAGGAAGGCACGTATCCGTTGCCCGAGGCGCAGGTTGACCGGTTTATGCTGAAGCTTTCGATCCAGTACCCGAGCAAACAGGAAGAACGCGAAATCATGGATCGGATGGCCGAGACGGGCAAACAAATCATCACGCAGCCCGTGGTCTCACCCGAACAGATTTTGAAGGCGCGCAAGGTGGTCGATGCCGTGTATATGGACGAGAAGATCAAGAACTACATCGTGGATCTCGTCCATGCCACGCGTGAGCCAAAGACGTACAACATCGATGTCGGCAGCCTCATCCAATACGGCGCGTCGCCGCGCGCGACGATCTACCTGGCGATTGCGGCAAAGGCGTACGCGTTCCTGCAAGGGCGCGGCTACGTGACGCCGCAGGATGTGAAGACGATTGGCATGGATGTGCTCCGTCATCGCGTCATCGTCAGCTACGAAGCCGAAGCCGAGGAAATGACCAGCGAAGACGTCGTCAAACGCATTTTTGAAGAAGTGCCTGTACCGTGATCCCCAAAGAAGTCCTCAGGAAAGTCCGCCAGATTGAGATCCGCACGAACCGCGAAGTCACGGACGTGCTGGGGGGGCAATATCATTCCGTGTTCAAGGGCCACGGGATGGAGTTCGAGGAAGTGCGCGAGTACCTGCCGGGCGACGAGGTTCGCTCCATCGATTGGAACGTGACGGCACGGCTCGGGCATCCGTTCGTGAAAAAGTTCAAGGAAGAGCGCGAACTGACCGTGATGCTGGTGGTGGACGTGAGCGCCTCGGGGCAATTCGGGAGCGTGCGACAGACCAAGAACGAGCTGGCGGCGGAACTCGCCGCCGTGTTGGCGTTTTCCGCCATCCGCAACAACGACAAGGTCGGCCTCATCATGTTCACGGACCAAATTGAGAAATACGTGCCGCCGAAAAAAGGACGCGGTCACGTGCTTCGCGTGATTCGCGAGATTCTCGCGTTTCAGCCAAAAGGTCGCGGGACGAATCTCGAACTGGCACTCGACTACCTCAACCATGTCCAGAGGCGTCGGGCCGTCACGTTCGTGTTGTCGGATTTCCAGGTGAACGACGACGAGTTGGTCCGGAAAAAACTGCGCGTGGCGAGCAAGCGTCACGACGTGGTCGCGCTGAGCCTGCGCGATCCGCGTGAAGAGGAACTGCCGGCGGTCGGTTTGGTGGAACTTCGTGACGCGGAGACCGGTGAGCGCGTGCTGGTGGATACCTTCGACCGAAACGTTCGCGACGGGTTTACCGCGAAGGCGCGCGCGCGGCTGGAAACGTTGCGTCGTCTGTTGCGATCGGCGAGCGTGGACCACGTGGAGATCCGTTGTGAAGCTGATTACATGCTGCCGCTGATCAAGTTCTTCAAGATGCGTGAGCGCCGAATCTGATGGAAGACATTCACGATATCAAGGGATTGGTGCCGCTGCCGTACAACCTGTGGTGGCTGTGGATGCTGCTGCTTATTGCCGTGGCGGCAGCAGTGGTTTTCTGGCTGTGGAAACGCCAGCGACCGACTTCGCCAATCGCGGCAATTCCGCCGCCCACTCCTTACGAGGTGGCGATTCGCGCGCTCCAGCGGCTGCGCGAAGAGAATCCGCCGGTGGAGGAGTTTTACACGCGGTTGTCCGACATCGTGCGCCAATATCTCGAAGGCCAATTGGGGTTGCGGGCGCCCGAGCGCACGACCGAAGAATTCCTCTTCGAAGCGTCCCGCGATCATGCGCTCTCGGCGGAGCACAAGGAACTGCTCGGTGCGTTTCTTCAAGAGTCCGACTTGGTGAAGTTTGCGCGCTTTCGTCCAGGTGCGGACGACAGGCAGCGGGCGTTTAATGCGGCCGAAAAGTTTGTGCACGACACCCAGCCGCGGATGCAGGAGGCGGTCGCGCCGGCATGAAATTCGCCAGCCCATGGTCGCTGCTGTTGCTGTTGGTGTTGCCGGCATGGCTATGGTGGGAACGCCGTTCCGCCCAGCGCGGTGGACTGAGATTCTCCTCCGTGGCGCCGGCCCGGTCCTTGTCGTCACTTTGGTCGGCGCTTGGTCCGTCGCTGTTGCTCGGGTTGCGCGGGGCGACGCTTGCGTTGTTCGTCGCGGCGCTCGCGCGTCCGCAATTGGGCCGCAGCGAGAGCAAAGTCAGGACCGAGGGCATCGACATCGTGCTGGTGGTGGATATTTCCGGAAGCATGCAGGCGATGGACTACGAAAAGTTAACCCAACGGCAGTCGCGGATCGACGCCGTGAAAGACGTGGTGCGCGAATTCATCCGCTCGCGGCCCAACGACCGCATCGGCATGGTCGTGTTCGGCACACGCGCGTATGTGGCCAGTCCGTTGACGCTCGACCACGATTGGCTGGAGCGAAACCTGGATCGCGTTCGGATTGGTTTGGTGGAGGGCAACACGGCCATCGGCGCCGGCATCGGCACGGCAGTGAACCGTTTTCGCGACACAAAGGCCAAGAGCAAGGTGATCGTGTTGTTGACCGATGGCGGCGAAAACGTCAAGAACCCGCCGGCGCTCGAAGCCGCCAAGGCGGCGAAGGAATTCAACGTGCGTGTGTACACCGTCGGCGCCGGCTCGCAGGGAATCGCGCCCATGCCGGTCCACGATCGGGACGGCAATCTGCTGGGGTACCAGCCGATTCGGGCTGATCTCGATGAGGATCTGCTGAAGCAAATTGCCACGCTGACGGGTGGGCAGTATTTCCGGGCGGCGGACACGGCGTCGCTGAAGAAGACCTATGCGCAGATCGACGCGATGGAAAAACAGAAGGTCGAGACGCTGGCGTACGAAGAGTGGCAGGAACTGTTTCCATGGTTTCTGGCGCCGGGACTCGGATGTTTGGTGCTGGCGGTGACGCTGGAGCATACGCGACTACGGAGGCTGCCGTAATGCAGTTCGGTAATCCAACTTCATTCTGGCTTCTGGCGTTGGCACCGGTGCTGGCGGTGTTCTTGGTGTGGGCGTTTCGAGCCCGGCGACGAGCGCTGGCGCGATTTGCATCGCAGCCGTTGCTGCAGCGGCTCGCGGAGTCGGTTCGTCCCGTGGCACGACGTTGGAAGGCGGTGCTTATCGTCACGGCGGTGACGTTGGCGGCGTTGGCGCTGACCCAGCCACGGTGGGGTTTTGAGTGGCGCGAGGTGAAGCACAAAGGCGTGGATGTTTTCGTGCTGCTCGATGTTTCCAAGAGCATGTTGACGGAGGACGTGCGGCCGAATCGGCTGACACAGGCGAAGTATGCCGTGCAGGACTTGCTCGAAAAGCTTCGCGGTGACCGAATCGGTTTGGTGGCGTTCGCGGGGACGGCGTTCGTGCAATGCCCGTTAACAGTGGACTACGAGGCGTTTCGCCTGACGTTGAAGGATGCGGACACGCGGATCATTCCGCGCGGCGGCACGGCGATTGGCACCGCGATTCGCACGGCGCTGAAGGCGTTCGAGGCGGGCGAGGGGCGCGACCGGGCGATTGTCCTGATCACCGACGGCGAGGAAACGGAGAGCGATGCGTTGGCTGCGGCGGACGAGGCGGCAAAGGCTGGCGTGAAGATGTACGCCATCGGCGTCGGCACAGCGGAGGGTGAATTGATACCTGTGCGCGAGGACGGGAAGCCGATGGAGTTTCTGAAGGATCGAGAGGGCAAGGTGGTCAAGTCGCGGCTCGACGAGGAGACGCTCAAACAGCTCGCGCTGAAAACGGGCGGCATCTACGTGCGCAGCGCCGCAGGTGACTTCGGCATCGACACGATCTACGACAAAGGCATCGCGCAACTCCAGCGCAAGGAGTATGAAGCGCGACTGCAGAAGCAGTACTTCGAGCGGTTCCAGTGGCCATTGGGTATCGCGTTTGCCTTGCTGGTCGTCGAGGCATTTGCAAGCGACAGGAGGGCGGCATGAGATTCTGGTGGTTGCTGCTTCTGCTGCCGGACGTGGCGCTGGCGAAGACGGAGAGCTGGCCGCAGCTTTACAACAGCGGTGTGACGGCGTACCGGAGCAACGACTTCGCGCGCGCGGCGGCGTTATTCGAGAATGCAACTTCCTCCGCCGACCGCGCGTTGCAACAACGCGCACTCTACAATTTTGGCAACGCCAACTATCGTCTCGGCCAGGCGCAGCCGGCGCAGGCGCAACCGCTTTGGCAACGCGCGCTTAAGAGCTATGAGACAGCACTGGCTCTCGATCCAAAGGATACCGATGCCAAGTTCAATCGCGACCTGGTGAAGAAGAAGCTCGAAGAACTCAAGAAGCAACAGCAGCAACAGCAGCAACAGAATCAGAAGAATCAGCAGGACAAGAAACAAGATCAGAAGAAGAATGACGAACAGCAACCACAGCAGCAGAACCAACAACAGAACAAACCCGACGATAAACAGTCTGATCAACAACAACAATCCCAGCAATCGCAGGAACAGCGGGACCAGGAGCAACAACAGAAAGATCAGCAGGAGAAGCAGCAAAAGGATCAACAGAAGCCAGAGCAACCCGAACAACAACCGCAAGAGAAGGGTGGCCAACCCCAGGATTACGACAAGACGCAAGCCGCCACGCTGCTGGACGAACTGCGCGAGGACGAGCGCAATTGGAATTTCTTTCCCGAAGTGCAAATGAAGGACTTGAAAAACTCCGGCGAGCCGGCCAAGGATTGGTGATGATGAGACTGTGGCCGGTCATCGGACTTCTGCTGGCAGCGACACGCGCCCTCGCCGACGTGTCGGTTGTTGCCACCGTTGACAAGAACCACATCGGATTCGGGGACTCGGCGATGCTGACCGTCAGCGTGCAGGGCTCACAAGGGGCCTCGCCACCTTCTATTCCGGGGGTGAATGGGCTGTCCTTTAGTGGTCCGTCCACGCAAAGCAGCATGTCCATCAACAACCTGCAGGTCAGCCAGTCACTCAGTTTCACGTACCAGGTCACACCGAGTCGGACCGGTGAGTTCACCATCCCCGCGATTGAGGTGATTGTCGGCGGCAAGAGTTATCTCACGGCACCAATCAAGCTGGTGGTTGAAACGGGCGCGGCGCAGAATGATTCAAGCCAAACCCTCTTTGCCCAAGTGCGTCTCCCGTCGAAACAAGTGTACGTGGGCCAGACCATGCCGTTGCAGGTGCTCGTGTTCTCACGCAGCGATGTTCCGTTGAAGGGGTTGAACGGATTCAACTACGAAGCAGAGGGCTTGGGGTTCAAGTTCCTGCCGAACGTGAAGCCCGGCGCTCCAGTCGTGAATAATGGCGAGTCGTTTAATGTCCAGGTAATCGAAGGAGCGATCTCGCCGACTCGCACAGGCGCGTTGAACTTCGGGCCGTGCGTTCTCAAGGCGCAACTGGCGGTTCAGAAGCGTGGACGCAGCGATTGGCCGTTTGACGATTTCTTCGGACGAGTGGAAGTGCGTGAAGTGCCGGTGACGATCGAGCCCGTGCCGATCGAGGTGCTGCCGTTGCCCGCGGAGGGCCGGCCAGCCGATTTCGGCGGTGCGATCGGCGAGTGGAAACTTGATGTGACGGCCAAACCCACTGAAGTTGCCGTCGGCGACCCGATCACGTTCACGATCGAGATCAGCGGCAGCGGCAACATTGATACCGTGCCGGCGCCGAAGCTTGGCTCGCTGGATGGATTCAAGACGTACGAACCAACAATAAGAACGACCAAGGATGACCTGAACACGATGGGCGAGCGGGTCATCCAGCAGGTGTTGATCGCCAAGAGCACCGGGGTGAAAGAGCTTCCCGAAGTGCGACTTACGTATTTCGATCCAGTAGCAAAGGACTATAAAACTGCCGCCCAGTCGCCCATTAAACTTGTGGTAAAAGCCGGCAGTGGCGGGCAGAGCACGATCATTGGCGGCGGCGGTCGATTGCGACCTGAGGAAAAGCTCGGTCAGGACATCGTTTATCTCAAGGGGGATCCTGGGCCGGCGGCTTCGACCGTTCCGTTCTACGCAACCCCCCCGTTCTGGGCGCTGAATCTCATGCCCGTGCTCGCCTTGTTTGGAGGCATCGGCTGGAAACGGCGCACGGACAAGTTGCGTGGCGACGTCGCGTATGCCCGCCGTGCCCGTGCGGCAAAGAATGCGCGCAAGCTTCTGGCCGCCGCAACGAGTTACGACCAGGTGCAGCGCGCGTTGCAGAACTATCTGGGGGATCGCCTGAACATTCCCGCCGTCGGCATCACGGCTTCCATTGTGGACGAACAACTCGTGCCGCGCGGTGTGAACGGTGAATTAGCGACCCAAGCCAGGGCGTGTTTCGAGGCGTGCGACACGGCGCGATTCGCGGGCGGCGGCACTGATGGCGGCGTGCAGGAGACGCGGGAAAAAGTGGAACAATTGATCAATGAACTTGAGAAGAAACAGTTTTAGGATTCTCGTGGTTATCGGGTGGTTGGGGCTGTCGACCGCGAGGGCGACTCTGATCGATGACTTCCGGGCGGCCAACCAGTTGTATGACGCCGGCAAGTTCGCGGAGGCTGCGGCGGCATACGAGAAGATCGAACCGAAGACGGCGTATGTCTATTACAATCTGGGCAACACCTGGTTCCGGCAGGACAAGTTGGGGCTGGCGGTCCTCAACTATGAGCGGGCCCGCAAGCTGGCGCCCCGCGATCCCGACATCCTCGCGAATCTCAAGTTTGCCCGGCAACGGCTTGGTGTGGACGAAGTGAACACGCCTCCGCACGCTCTCAAGAGGTTTCTGCGCTCCGTGATCGGGAGCCGCACCTCCACGGAGTGGAGCAGGTACGAACTGGCAGCGCTTTGGTTGAGCGTACTGGCGGCGGGGGTGTGGATTTATCTCCCGAAAATGCGAACGGGATTGCTGGTAATGGTGGTGGCTGGTTTTGCAAGCTTTGCCGTCTCGACATTTGCCCTCAGCTACCAGGCGATCAACGACCACACGGCTCCGGCAGCTATCGTTGTAGTTACTGCGGCGGAGGCGCGGTTTGCTCCGATGCCTGACTCCACGATTCACTTCCGGCTCGTGGAGGGCACCGAGGTCGCGGTCCGGGAAGATCGAGGGCAATGGCTGTTCGTGGAGCGGGCGGACGGCCAGCAGGGATGGGTGAAGTCGGAAACCATCGGCCGTGTCGGACGTTCCTGACGAGGCGCAGTCTTCAGTTAGCGTCTTTTCGGGCTTCTGGTTCCTGCAACAAGGATGCAATAAGCTATTAACTCGCGCTTGACTATTCAGTCAACTCGGCGAATGTTGCCCGCGAACCACGGTAATCATGAAAACGGAATGTGAAACCCGACAAAGGCTGCTACAAACCGCGAAGGCGCTTATTTGGGAGCAGAGTTACGGAGCAGTGAGCGTGGATGACATTTGCGAACGCGCAGGCGCAAAGAAGGGGAGCTTCTATCATTTTTTCCCGTCCAAGTCCGATCTGGCGGTCGCGGCGATCGACGATCATTGGCAGAAGTTGCGGCCCGATCTTGATCGCATCTTTTCGCCACAGACGCCGCCGTTGGAACGGTTGGCGGGGTATTGCGATTTTGTTTACGAGCAGCAGAAGCAGAAAATGCAGGAATTCGGCAGGGTTTGTGGCTGTGTTTTCGCGTCCTTGGGCTCCGAGTTGAGCACCCAGGATGAGAAAATCCGGAAAAAATCGCAGCAGATTCTTGAATACCGCAGCAAGTATCTCGTGGCGGCAATCCGGGACGCGGTGCGGGAAGGGCTGGTGCCGGAGCAGGACTGTGAGGCCAAGGCTCGCGATTTGTATGGCTGCGTCATGGGGGGGCTCTTGCAGGCGAAAATTGAGAACAACCTGGAGATTCTTCGCCACTTGAAGCCGACGATTTTTCGACTGATTGGCGTGCCCGAAAAGCAAATCGCAGCCGCACCAAGCCCCCACTCGTAGACTAACCGGTCAACACCACAGCATGAATTACACTCGGATACATTTACGGAGAACGCTATGTGGATTGTCCGCCTAGCGCTTCGTCGGCCCTATACGTTCGTCGTGGCGGCGCTGTTATTGCTCTTGCTGACCCCGTTCATCCTGTTGCGCACGCCGACGGACATTTTCCCGTCCATCAATATTCCGGTCGTCAGCGTCATCTGGAACTATACGGGCCTGAACGCGGTGGAGATGGCAAACCGCATCGTCTACAATGAAGAGCGCGCGCTGACCACCACGGTCAATAACATCGAGCACATCGAGTCCTCTTCCTACTACGGCATCGGCATCATCAAGGTGTTCTTCCGCCAAGGGATCTCTGTGGACGCAGGCGTGGCGCAGGTCACGGCCATCTCACAGACGGTCCTGCGCGCGCTACCGCCCGGGACCACGCCGCCGCTCGTCATCCAGCACAACGCCTCCACGGTCCCCATCGTCCAGTACGGCGTCAGCAGCAAAACTCTTTCCGAACAGGAAATTTTTGACGCAAGTGTAAACCAGATTCGCGTCAGCCTGGTCACGGTCCAAGGCGCCGCCATCCCGTACCCGTATGGTGGCAAGCAGCGGCTTGTTTCCATAGATTTGGACCTGAAGGCACTGCAGTCGCGGAACCTTTCGCCCCAGGACGTTGTCACGGCCATCAGCGCTCAGAACTTGGTCCTGCCCAGCGGCACGGCGAAGATCGGTTCCACGGAATACGACCTCGGCCTCAACACCAGCCCGAAACTGCTCGACGAGTTGAACGACCTGCCCATCAAGACCGTCAATGGGGCCGTCATTTACGTTCACGACGTTGCCCAGGTGCGCGATGGTTATCTACCCCAACAAAACATTGTCCGCCAGGATGGCGTCCGCAGTGTTTTGATCAGCATTCTCAAGACCGGAACAGCCTCGACCCTGAGTGTCGCGAACGGCATCAAGCAGGCGATGGCCGCCACGATGAAGACTGTCTCCGACAAACTGATCGTGAAACAATTCATCGACCAGTCGATCTTCGTGCGCGCCGCCATCTCGGGCGTGGTGCGCGAGGGTGTGATCGCGGCGTGCCTGACGGCGATCATGATTTTGTTATTCCTGGGTTCGTGGCGGGGCACGGTCATCATTGCCCTCTCGATTCCGCTGTCGGTCTTGGTGTCGCTGGCCACTCTGAGCGCGCTGGGGGAGACGATCAACCTCATGACGCTGGGCGGGTTGGCGCTGGCCGTCGGCATTCTCGTGGACGACGCAACCGTCGAGTTGGAGAACGTCCACCGCCAGATGGCGCTGGGAAAGCCGACCATCCAGGCGATTCTGGACGGCGCCCAGGAGATCGCGTTGCCGGCGTTCGTCTCCACGCTGTGCATCTGCATTGTGTTCGTCCCGATGTTTTTCCTGACGGGCGTGGCCCGGTGTTTGTTCGTGCCGCTGGCGGAGGCAGTCGTGTTTGCCATGCTCGCCAGCTATGCACTGTCACGAACGCTGGTGCCGACGATGGTGATGTGGTTCTACCGTCACCACGCCTACCACGGTCACCTGGCCGATCCCAACAAGGTCGCGGCATGGCTGCGTCCATTCGCCGGGCTGCAGGTCCGTTTCGAGAAGGGTTTTGATCGATTGCGCGAGAACTACCGCACGCTCCTCGGCGTCATCTTTGAGCACCGGGTTGCTTTTGCGGCCGTGTTTCTGGCATTTTGCATCGGTTCCTGTCTGCTCGTACCGACCCTCGGACAGGACTTCTTTCCCTCGGTTGACGCGGGAACGTTCCGGTTACACGTGCGCGTCCGTAGCGGCACACGCATTGAGGAAACCGCCAAGGCCATCGACGAGATCGAAGCCGCCATTCGCCGGGAGATCCCAGCCGAAGAATTACACGGCATTCTCGATAACATCGGTTTGCCGAATTCGGGTATCAACCTCACCTACAGCGACAGCGGCGTGGTGGGGCCGGGTGACGCGGACATCCTGGTCTCGCTCAACGAGGGGCATCGGCCCACCCCGGAGTATGTCCGACGCTTGCGTCTCCGCTTGAACCACGACTTTCCCGGAACGACTTTTTATTTTCTGCCGGCGGACATCGTCAGCCAGACGATCAACTTCGGCCTACCCGCCCCGTTCGACATCCAGATCGTCGGTCGCGATCAAGTCAAGAACCGCGCGGTGGCCGCGCATCTCGTGGATCAACTCCGCCGTATACCCGGCGCGGTGGACGTACGCATCCAGCAACCCGGCGACCGTCCCCGAATCGATTTCGCGATCGACCGCACGAAGGCGTCCGAGATGGGGCTTACCGAAAGCGATATTGCCAACTCGGTCTTGCTGAACCTTAGTGGCAGCAGCCAGGTAGCGCCATCCTACTGGGTCAATTTTGGACTCGGCATCCAGTATTTATTGAACGTCCGCGCCCCCGAATACCGGATGGATTCGCTGACTGATCTCAACTCGATGCCGGTGAGTGCCAGCCAGCCCGGTGCGGGGAACGGCCAACTGCTCTCCAATCTCGCCAGCTTCAAACGCACGACCGGCCCAACCGTCGTCTCCCACTATGATATCCAGCCCGTGATTGATATCTTTGGCGGCGTGAGCGGTCGTGATCTGGGCGGGCTGCTACAGGACATCCAGCCGCTTATCAAACAGGCGGGAAAAGAATTGCCACGGAGCAGCCTCATCCTGCTCCGCGGGCAGGCGGAGACGATGCATTCGAGTTTCATCGGGCTGAGCGTCGGCTTGGTGATGGCCATTGCGCTTATTTACCTGCTGCTGGTCGTGAACTTCCAGAGCTGGCTCGACCCGTTCATTATCATTACCGCGCTGCCGGGCGCACTGGCCGGCGTGGTCTGGGCGTTGCACATCACGGTCACCACGACCAGCGTCCCGGCCCTGATGGGTGCCATCATGAGCCTCGGCGTCGCTACGGCGAATTCCGTTCTGGTCGTCACTTTCGCTCGAAACCATCTCCGCGAGGGACGCGACCCGCTGCACGCAGCCTGGGAAGCCGGTGTGGGCCGTCTGCGCCCGGTACTGATGACGGCGTTGGCCATGATCATCGGCATGCTCCCCATGGCCCTGGGCCTTGGGGAAGGCGGCGAGCAGAATGCGCCGCTGGGCCGCGCGGTCATTGGCGGTCTGGTGATCGCCACAGTTGCCACGCTCTTTTTCGTGCCGGTCGTGTTCAGTTTGTTGCGACGTCATGAGTCGGCCTTGGCCCAGGAACAAGTCGACGCGGTGATACAGTCACACGGTGCTCTTCCAACCGCAGTACAGACATGAGGAAATGTTGTTATGAACTCGCTTGAGAACAATCAAACAAAGTCCCCGGAATTCAGGGAACACTCTTCGTCAGTCGCACCGCCCGGTTCGGAAACCGGAACGGCCCCGGTCCGGCTGCGGCGCATTGGCGGGACGGTCGCGACGATAATCCTGGTCGGAGTCATCATCGGTTTCATCCCGCGCTGGCATCAACGCGCACTGGTGCGCGCCGAGACGATTGAACTGGCCACGCCCAGCGTCAGTGTGGTGTCGCCGACGCCCAGCCAGCCCGCCGGCGGTCTGTTGCTGCCGGCGGAGGTCAAACCTCTGCTCGAAGCGCCAATTTTCGCCCGCGCCAACGGGTATCTCAAGCGCTGGCTCGTGGATATTGGCGCGCACGTCAAGGAGGGCCAACTGCTGGCGGAGATCGATACGCCCGAACTGAACCAACAACTCGAGCAGGCCCGCGCCGAACTCGCGCAAACGGATGCCGCCCTGGCGTTGGCCAAGATTACCGCCGACCGCTGGGCGGACCTGTTGAAAACGTCCAGCGTCAGCGAGCAGGAAAACGCGGAGAAGCAAGCGGACTTCAAGCTCAAGACCGCGACAGTCGATGCCGCGCGCGCCAACGTTCACCGGTTGGAGGAACTCGTGTCGTTTGCGCGGGTTATGGCGCCATTTGCAGGGACGATCACGGCGCGCAATACCGATGTCGGCGATCTCATCGTGGCGGGCAGCAGCAAAGAACTCTTCCGGCTCGCGCAAACTCAGACACTCCGGGTGTACGTGCGCGTGCCGCAAACAGTCGCCCACGGCATCAGCCCTGGCCAGTCGGCGGAAATGATGATTCCTGAAATACCCGGTCACGTATTTCCGGCGAAGGTTGTCACCACCTCGCAAGCAATGTCGACGGATTCACGCACGTTGCTGACCGAGCTGGAAGTGGACAACTCCCAGGGTGAAATCCTCCCGGGCAGCTATGCCCAAGTGCGCTTTCTCGATACGAAGCTCACCACCGCGCTGACATTGCCGTCGAACACATTGCTGTTCCGCGCTGAAGGGCTGCAGGTTGGTGTCGTGGGACCCGATAAAAAGGTTGATTTGCACAACGTGGAGATCGGTCGTGACTTTGGGCAGAAGGTCGAGGTGCTTTCCGGCATTGGCCTCGCCGACCAGATCATCGTCAATCCCGCCGACTCGCTCGTCAGTGGCACGACCGTCCGTGTCGTCGAGGCGAAATGAAGTTTGCCCAGCATGGCATCGTTGTCGCGATGACCGGCGCGTTGCTGGCTGGTTGCGCCATCGGGCCGGATTACAAACGGCCCGAAGCGACGACCCTGCCCGCGGCATATGCCGGCGCGACCAACGGGTGGAAAATTGCTGAGCCCCAGGCGCACCTGTCCAAAGGCAATTGGTGGGAAATCTTTGGGGATGCGGAGCTGAACCGCCTGGAAACCAACGCGGTGGTGGCAAACCAGGAGCTCAAGGCCGCCGTCGCCAGCTTCGATCAGGCCCGCGCGGTCACGGATGTCACGAAGTCCGGGCTGTTTCCACACATCAGTCTCTCGCCCACAGTCACCGCTCAGCGTAACTCCTTTAACCAGCCGGTTCTTGCCCGGCCCGGCGGCAGGACCAACACGGTCCCCTATGCCACTCTCCTCGTGCCGCTGGACCTCAATTACGAGGTGGATCTCTGGGGACGAGTCCGACGACGCGTTGAATCCGCGCAGTCTCTGCAACAGGCCGACGCGGACGATCTGGAGGCGGCCAGACTCTCCATCGAGGCCGAAGTGGCGACGGACCATTTCACACTCCGCGCGCTTGATGCGGAAAAGGCGCTGCTCAGTTCCAACATCGAAGTCTTCCGCAAATCGCTGGAACTAACCCAGAACCGCCGCGTGGGCGGGATTGCCTCCGACTTGGACGTGGCCCAGGCAGAAACGGTGCTCAAGACAACACAGGCGGAACTGCCGGCCACTATGTTGCAGCGCGCGCAGTTTGAGCACGCTCTTGCCGTGTTGACGGGGCAACCGGCCTCCACGTTCATCGTGACGGAACGACCACTCAACGCCATGCCCCCCACCATCCCGCCAGGGTTACCGTCCCAGCTGTTGGAGCGGCGGCCCGACATCGCGGCCGCTGAACGCCGCATGGCCTCCGCGAATGCGGACATTGGCGTGGCAAAGGCCGCATTCTTCCCAACCATCGAGCTCAACGGTTTGGCCGGTCTCGAAAGTCTTCATGCCGGCTCCCTGTTCAACTGGCAGAGCCGGCTCTGGTCGATTGGCCCGTCCCTGACGATGCCGATCTTCGATGCCGGACAGAACCGCGTCAACCTCAGGCTGGCGAGAGCGGCGTATGATGAGATGGTCGCCAATTACCGCCAGACGGTGCTCGCGGCGTTTGCGGACGTGGAGGATAATCTGTCCGCGCAAATCCTTCTCGCCGACCAGAGCGAAGCGGAAACAGCCGCGCTGCAAGCGGCGCGCAAGCAACTTGACATCGCCGATAATCGGTACCGTGCCGGTCTGGTCACCTATCTCGAAGTGGCCACGGCGCAAAACACGGCGCTGAGTATCGAGCGCACCGCGGTGCAACTTCGCGGGCAGCAACTCGTGGCCGCTGTGGCGCTGGTGAAGTCACTCGGGGGCGGCTGGCAGGATCCGGTCGCGGCGGCACAGCCTTCTCGTGCGGCGAATCACTGAGCGGTTCACCAGGCAAAGTGTTGAAGCCCGTAGATCAGGGAGGCGCCGAGATACCCGCCCACACTGACGAGGATGACACCGATGACCAAGGTGAGGCGGAAGCAGCCTCTCACCCGAAGCGGGCTTCCACTTCTGTCGGCAAACTGCAGCAGGGCAGCGACCTGCACCGCCCACACCGCAGTCGCGGTCTCAAACCAGCCGGGCCACGCGAGTATTTGGGCCGAGGTTCCGCGGAAATTTGGGGTATTCGTCTGCCGATGCACGTAAGTTGTGGTCGATGTTGCCGTCGCTCCTGTTGTGAAACCTTAACATCTCCGCAACTCGGTTTACGAAACCCTTCCAGTTTGAGCCAACCCTGGAGGGCCCGAATTTGCTGGACAAGAGGATGAACTTAGTGATATTAGTTCTCAAAGCGAGAAGCTGCGAGTTGACGTCCTGTCAGCGCCAGCCCGTTGCGAGTTCAGTTGGGTTGCCAGCCGGACGCGGCAACCACGGAATCACAAACGTGCGTAGAGCAGAGCGAGGAACTCACGAAGAAAGAATGTAAAAACCGTCCCAAAACCAAAATCCTATCAGTAGGCTGGCTATGGCGAAAAGCATAATGAGAACTTTTGCCAAGAGTTTCATCATTGGCGTAGTGTTGGTCGGTTTTTCGAGTTTGGTAAACGCTCGGAATCAAGGAGGCGGTCCTGGGCTAGGCGCGGATCCGGGCTTGCCCCTAGATGGTACATGGCAAGGTCCCTATGAAGAGTTTATCGGGGGGGTAGGCTCGTTCTTTCAAGAAACTTGGACGTTTTCTGGCAGTGCGGAACTGCAAGTCACTGACTTTGCCGTACCCGGCGACCAGTTCGCGATTTACGATAACGGAATCCTAATTGGCAATTCTTCGGTCGTGCCAGATTGGTCAACGTACGAGAGCGATGCGTTCGAGTCCCCGCCTTGGACCGCTGACCCAGCGGTTGCATGGCTGGATCCGCATTTCAGTCACTTTGACGAGAGCCTAGGGAATGGATCGCACTCGATCACAATTCAAGAGACCGTTGAGCCAAGTGGCTTCAGCAGTGACGGCACTTATTCCATCAAAGGCATTGCGATACCCGAACCGGCTCCGATGACAGCCGTTCTTCTCGGGATGGGCACGCTGCTGGCGCTTGGTCGGCTACGCAGGATGGCAAAGTAGTTCAAGCTACAAGATCCTGATTGCAGAGAGTGTCATTGGGGTCAGCTTTCGAGGGGCTGTTGCCCAAATGATTTTTCCGGTTGTGGCCACGCTTCTGCAAAGCGCGGGTCGTTCGTTTTCCGAAGAGATTCGGCGCTTCATAGAAGCGCCGCCATACCCAATCTGACCGATTTCGATTTGGGCAGCACGCCCGCGGCTTGCTTTACTGGCGGGCGGACTCCCGAATTATGCCGCTAAAGAGCGATGATACTTACGGGGGAGCGATATTGGTTTTGCTCACAGCATATGCAGCCGACGGACATGTTGAAGTCGGTGTTACCACCGCTCCTGTTCTGAAACCTTAACATCCCCGAACACGGTTTACGAAACCCTTGAGCCAACCCCGGAAGCCCGAATTTGCTGGACAGGAAGATTGACTTGGTGATAGTTTTCACAAAGTCAGAAACTGCGAGTTGACGTGCTGTCAGCGCCAGCCCGTTTTGGGTTGCGAGACGGATTCTGAGATATTCATCTCAAATCTTGGCCGGCCGATTGTGTCATGTTCGCACGACGAGCGTTGAGCCATGCTCGCGCACCCCCTCCCTCGATTGCCTCCAAGATGATAGAAGAAGCGTCCGGCTATGCCTTAAGTGGCGCAGACCTCCATCGCCCACGCTCGCAAGGCCGTATTTTATTTCATGGGCAATTGATTTGCCCATGGATCCGAAAGGGTGAGAAAATGAAAAGAACTCTTGGCTTGGGTATTGCGCTTGTGGCGGTGGCACTCGGAACGAATGCACTCGCGGCTAACTTCGGGTCCAACCACCTCGTGATCTATCGCCTGGGCGGCGACGCGAGTGGGAACACTGCGGCTACGCTGACGAACCGAGGCAACATTGTGTGGCTCGACGAGTACACCACCAACGGGACATTCGTTCAGTCGCATATGATGCCCACCAACTACTTCGGCGCCAACAGCCCGCTGATCGACAGCGGTACCGCCTTCGGGAATGGTTTGATCACCCGCTCCGTCGACGGCCGGTTCATCCTGGTGACCGGGTTCGGTGCCACGATCAACCAATTCACGATCTCGCTCGGCTCAACGTATGGCACAGATGCGCCGCGTGTCATCGGGTTGGTGGACGGCAACGGCCACATTGACACGACGACCACCCAGACAAACAGCTTTGTCAATGGTGAACAACTGCGCAGCGCGTGCAGCACCGACGGCACCAATCTTTGGTTCTCCGGCGATGGAAGTGGCGGTGCCGGCGTTCGCTATACGACGCGCGGCCTTGGCGTCGCGGCGAACTTCCCAACCATTGCCAACATCCGGCAACTCAACATCTTCAACAACCAGCTCTACTTCTCCACTTTTTCCGGCTCCACAAGCGTCAACGTCGTTACGAATAATGTCCCCGGTACTGTACCGACGACAACAACCAATGCCGTAGTTGGAGGTCTTAACGGCCTGACCAATCTCCCCAGCCCTTGGGCCTTCGTCATGTTCAAGCTGCACGCGGGGGGAGCGGACCCACTCGACACGCTGTATGTCGCCGACGGCACCGCCTACGTCGTGTGGAAGTTTTCCTTGTCCGGCGGCATTTGGAACAACGTTGGCTCCATTGAGTCGGACGCTGTGGTCGGCATGACGGGGAAAACTCGAATTTCCGGTAGCACCACCAACGTGGATCTATGGATGACCGGCGGTGGCGGCACCCTCACCGGCGGGACGTTGCTGTACGCTGCGACTGACCCCACCGGTTACAATGCAGACCCCGGCAGTGGCGTTACCGCGTTCTTCCCCCTTGCGGCAGCAACCACCAACGTGTCCTTCCGGGGCATCGCGTTTGCCCCTGTCGGAGGAGAAACCCTCTACACTGACCAGTATAAGATCTCTGTCGGGCCGTTACTGGACATCCACTGCACCGGGTCAACCGGCTGTACGCCCACGAATACATACACATACTCGGTCGCCAACTTCGGCTATCTGGGTCCAATGGCTTGGGAAACGGGCTACCCCGATTGGGTTACCCTAACTCCGCACTACGGCAGCATACCCCCCAACGGCGGCAGCCTCACGGTCACCGTTTCCTTTAACGCGAACGCCGCTGGCTTGTCTGCCGGAACCAACTCGGACACGATTTGGTTCTGTGACTCAAGCGATCCAGGCGACTGCTCTTACCGCCAGGTCCAGTTGGTCGTGTATGATCAGAATGTCAACCCGACAACCGATTTTGATTCCTTGGGGCAGGTCGGCGGTCCATTCAGCCCGGTGAGCAAGACTTACACCGTGTACAACGGTTCCACGCCCATAACATTGGTGATGAACAACACGCCAACGGCCACTTGGCTGAGTTTCAGTGCCACCAACATTGCTCTGGCCGGATGCACGAGTACGAACATCACCATCTCGATCGACACAAATGCCGCCAATGGCTTGGCGCAAGGTAACTACACGAGCGCTATTACCTTCAGCAACGCCACCGCAGGAACCGTGATTGACACAGGTAGCCCCATCAATGCCCAACTCGCCGTCGGCGGTCTTTTCTTCTGTGATGACTTCAGCACTTTCACCCAAAACGCCAACCTCGCTGGCCAGAACGGTTGGGTCAGCCATGGAGGAAGCCTCAACGAGCCGTATGTCACCAACAACGCCGTCTACGTTCCAGCTTACACGGGGGGCGCAAGTGGCGACGAGCCTTACAAGAACATCCCGGTAACTTCGAACGGCTACGTGTACGCGGGCATGCTGATAACCGTCACCAGCGCTCCGCCGTCGTCAGTTTCGGCCCCGTCGCGCATGACGTGCTTCTTCCAAAGGCAGAATGAAAGCGGGTACGCGGTCGACTACCTCAGTGTCAGGGATGTGGGCACCAACACCGGCCAGTTCGTGTTCTGCGCCCGCAATCCCTTTACGTGGGTGTTTGATACAACCCCTCGCACCTACGGGGTGCCTTATCGAGTGATTATCCAGGCTGACCCGGGAATTACCAACATGTATGTGTGGATCAATCCAGCCAGTTCGACGATAAACACCAACGTTGCGGACATCGACGCGTACAACGCTTCGGACACCGGTGCCGATTGGGGCCTCGGGTCCTTCTCAATCCAGAATACATTTTCATCGTTCACCGGCGTGACGCCGGGCTTTTTCTGTACCAAGATCTGCATCTCGACCAACTATGCGGATGTCTACAACTTCCTTGGCGCACCCGGGCCGGGCTCCTCGAACGCCACCCTGATCTGGACAAATGGCAGTGACTTCTGGCAAAGCACCACAGCTTGGATCACGAACGGCACCGGCGGCACAGGCGGGTTTCCGGGTGCGGGCGACAACGCGTTTTTCACCAACGCTGCTACATACTCCGTGACGCTCAACAACGATGTGCTGAACATCCAGAGCAACTTCTTCAGCAACGCTGCTTACACGATCGCCACCGTCACGCTGAACTTGGGCGCGTACGAGCTCAACCCGGTTTACACCGGAACCACTCCCGGCGCGTTTCTCGTGGGCGATGGACTGAACAGCACGACGATCGTTTATCTTGCCTCTTCCACCGTTCCGGGGAAGGGCTTGGTCGTTCCGGGGCGGATTGTCGTCGGTAGGAACGGGATCGGCACACTGTTCGTCACCAACGGGAATGTCCTCGTGGGTAACACTGTTCTGGGCAACGGCACCGGTGGACGCGGCACCCTTGTGCTAAGCGGCATGAACACAACTTGGATCAACACCAACATAGTTACGGTCGGCAGCCACTCGAACAGCCTCGGTTGCGCGGTGGTAATCTCCAATTGGGCTTCGATGGCCGTGAGCAACTTGTTCAGGCTGGGCTCCGGATCCAGCAATGGCGGATCCAGCAACAACACGCTGTTGTTGGACTCTAACGCCCGCCTGTTCACCACGGCGCCTGTCACCATCGGCCACACGTCGGGTGCTCCCGCGCCGTCGGACAACAATACTGCCACAGTTCAGGGGGGCGCCGTTTGGGACAATGGAAATGCATCGTTCGTCATCGGCTCGGCTGACGGCGGTACGGCTACTGGCAACATGCTCAGGATCATGGCGGGCAGCTTCGTCACCAACATTTCCTATCTCACTATTACCGCCGGCAACACGTTGGATCTGCAAGGCGGATCGATTGGGGTATCAACGATGACCAACTCTGGCACGGTCCAGGGCTGCGGCACGATCAATGGCAACGTGGTTGTGGATTCGGGAGGCACAGTGCTGGCCAACTGCGGTGGCACGACGCTGAACTTCACCGGCTCAGTGGCCAACCACGGCAACATCATCGCCACCGGCGGCACCGTGCTGAGGTTCTACGGCCCGGTGCTCAACACCGGCCTCATCGACGGGAGCGGCGGGGACGTGCAGTTCTTCTCGGGCGTCAACAACGTCGGCAGCGGCGTGATCCTGACGCCGACCAACAGTTGGACGGACGGCTCGGACAAATGGGAGACGAGCACGAACTGGTCGCACGGCACAGCGCCCTCCAGCACCGACGACGCCGACCTCATCACCAACGCGGGCAACAACACCGTCACCATCGACGCCACCACCGCGGGCAGTTTCCCCGGCACGATGACCATCAGGAACCTGACCGTGTCCGCCCCCGGGATCGCAACCAACACGTTGTTCTTGAACAATGCCGGCACCAACACGCCGCTACAGGTTCTGGGTGTTCTCCAGTTGGGGACCAATGGCGCGATGGTCGTGAACAACTCGGCGGTGCTGGGGACCAATTCCGTCAGGATTGGCAATTCCAGCCCGAGCAGCAGCCTGGTGGTCAGTAATGGCGGCAGCCTGATTGTCACCAATGGCAGCGGCACCGGAAACGTCGTGGTCAACGGCGGCTCGCTCATCCTCGGCGTGGGCACGTTCAAGACCGACAATCTTATCGTCACCAACGGCGGCGTGGTCCAGCAAACCCAGACCTACCAGGTGGACAACGGCTCCATCACGATCGCGAGCGGCACCAGCCAGTT
>JBEKYJ010000027.1:0-27177 GCA_049511095.1 Verrucomicrobiia bacterium | reverse complement strand
CGCCTGAGTTGAAGGAGATGGAACACAAGATTCTGGGCGCGGACGAACGGGCCCACGCGCTCGAATACGAAATCTTCCAGCAGATACGGGCCGGGGCGGTCGGGAAATCGGCGCAGATCCAGGAATCGGCGTCCGCCATCGCCGCGCTCGACGTGCTGGCGGGTTTGGCGGAACTGGCACGCCATCAGAACTACTGTCGCCCCGTGGTCGACGACGGCGACCGCATCGAGATTGTGGACGGACGGCATCCCGTGTTGGAACAAACGCTGGTCGAGGAGCGCTTCGTCCCCAACGACACGCTGCTCGACAACCAGGAGCAGCAACTGCTCATCATCACGGGCCCGAACATGGCGGGCAAGAGCACGTACATCCGGCAGGTCGCGCTGCTCGTGCTGATGGCGCAGATCGGCTCGTACATTCCCGCATCGAGGGCAACGGTCGGATTGGTGGACCGCATCTTCACGCGGGTCGGCGCGAACGACGATCTCGCGCGCGGCCAAAGCACGTTTATGGTCGAGATGAACGAGACGGCGAACATCCTCAACAACGCCACGCCGAAAAGTCTCATCGTGCTCGATGAAATCGGCCGCGGCACGAGCACTTTCGACGGGTTGAGCATTGCGTGGGCGGTGGCCGAGCATTTGCACAACAGCGTCGGCGCGAAAACGCTGTTCGCCACGCATTATCACGAACTGACCGAACTCGCCGCCACGATGCCGCGCGTGAAGAACTACAACGTCGCCGTCCGCGAATGGCACGACCAGGTGATTTTCCTCCACAAGATTCTCCCCGGCGGCAGCGACAAGAGCTACGGCATCCAGGTCGCCCGCCTCGCGGGCTTGCCGAAGGAAGTCCTCGCCCGCGCCAAGGAAGTCCTCAACAACCTCGAAGAAGCCGAGCTTTCCGCGGACGGAAAGCCGAAATTGGCGGAGACCAAGAAGAAGTCAGGAGCCAGGAGTCAGGAGTCAGAAACGAAGGAAGCGCCGCAGATGTATTTGTTTGGCGGGAAGAAGAAAGAGTAGACGCGATGCCTGTCGTTTAGGTATCGCGCCGCCATGCATAACAGGGCCGAGGACGGCGCGATACCCCGAAACGACGCGGGGCATCGCGCCCTACAAAAGAAAGGGGACCCAACTCTTCGGCAGCAGGAACTTGCTGTACACAAATCCCGCTAATGCGCCGCCGGGCATGGGGCCGATCCAATAGACGTAGTGGGCATCCCAGAAACTGACCACAGGCGCGGGGCCGAACACGCGGGCGGGATTGATTGGGCCAGCCGGCGGCTCACATTTCCATTTTGCTGAATCTATTCTGGCAGTTCGCTGCGTCACACTGTCGACAGAGTTGAATCCAAGACGCGCGGTCGGTTCATCGGGCCGCAGCGGGACAAGTCGCAGAAGACCAGCGAAGGATTGAGGAGAGCCGAGATATGAAACAGGTGGCCATGAAACGATGGTGGATCGGGCGATGCCTGGCGTTCGCGGTCGTTGCCACGCCGTGCGTGGCCGCGGAGGGGGCCGCGGGCGACATGGCGGATTCGATGCAAGTGTTTGCGTGGTGGCTCGCGGGAATCCTGACGCTGGAGATCATGATGTGGGTTGCGGCTGCGTTCTGGGAAGCCTGCCGTAACGCCGCGGGATCGTCGCGCAAGAATCACGCCCTGACCGGCGAAGCCGCCGTGTTGCCAGAAGCGGCGCGAACGTCGGAACGTATGCCACCTTCCCGTGCAATGCCGTCCGTAACAGAGCCGGCGGGCCGTGTCTGAATTCGGCAGGCGACGTGTCAGGTTTTCGGCAGCAGGAACTTGCTGTACACAAATCCCGCTAATGCGCCGCCGAGCATGGGGCCGATCCAGTACACGTAGTGCGCGTCCCAGAAACTGACCGCGAGCGCGGGGCCGAACACGCGGGCGGGATTGATTGCGCCCCCCGTCAGCGGGCCGGCAAACAGGATGCCGATCGCGATGGTCAGGCCGATGGCGAGACCGCCGATCTTGGGGGCGCGGGAATCGATGGCCGTGCCGTACACCACGAACACGAGGAAGAAGGTGGTAATGGCTTCGATAACGATGCCCGCCATTGCACTGGTGCCGCCACTGAGTTGCGGCGTGCCGGCGATGACGATTGCTCTGTTGAACAACCCGAGACAGACAAACGCCGCCACGGTCGCGCCAGCGAGTTGCGAGACCCAGTAGCGGAGCGCGCCACCGAGGTCGATCTTGCCGCCGACCAGCGCGCCGAGCGTGACGGCCGGGTTGAGATGACCGCCCGAGATATGGCCGGTGGCGGATATCATGACCGCGATGGTCAATCCATGGGCGAGCGCGACACCCAGCAGCCCGGGATTGGCGTTGATGGCGCCGATGCCGATGAAAATGAGGGCGAACGTGCCGACAGCTTCCGCGATGCATTGCGACAATTTGTTCATAGCCAACCTCCTGTGAATGGCCCAAGTTTGAGGCGCAAGTAACAGAAGAGGAGGGGAGGCGTCAAGGTTATTGTCGTGCGAGGCGGCGCTATGTTATAGTGCGGCGCGTCGGGAACGGCAAATCATGGCCATCGAGAACCGCATCATCAAGGTGCTGAAACGCAATCGGGCGCTGGTGGCGTTCGATGAAGAGCGGATTTGCAAGGCGGTGTTGTGGGCGGCGGGTTCCATTGGCGGGTTTCAGCAGGATTATCTGCCCGGCATCAACGACAAGATTTTTGAGGCGTACGATACGGATGAGGGTATTGCGGAGTTCCTGGCCGACGCCGTGGTGCTGTGCCTGAACTCGAACCCGCATCACCTGATCGCGAATTTCCCCCCGACCATCGAGGCGATCCAGGATGGCGTGTTGCACGCGCTGCGCAGTTACGGCTTCCAGAACACGGCGGACGCGTACGAGTGCTACCGCTGGGGCCGGCACTGGTTGCGCGAAGGCGCGATCAACGAGGCGCAGTTCGTGGGCAACGGGTTCCCGAGAAAGCGGATGGAAAAAACGCTGGAGTGGAACCGCCAGCATGGGTGCGACACGGTCGCGGGCCTGAACGAAGTGGTGCGCCGCGGGAAACTGAAGGGGCTGGTTGATGAATCGCTCGCGCAGTACGAGGCGTCGCTGGATGAAGCGGCGCGCAAAGTGATCGCGCGGATGAACGCGGGCGACAACATCCGCATGATGTGGGTCAGCGGGCCGAGTTCGTCGGGCAAGACGACGACGACGGTGAAGTTGACCGAGCGGCTGCAGAAGCACGGGCTGAAGTTCCTGATGTTGAACCTCGACGATTATTTCTGGGCGCTCATCGAGCATCCGTCCGACTGGATCAACGACCGCAATTTCGAAACGCCCGAGGCGCTGGACATCCAGTTGCTCAACCGCCATCTCAAGGAGTTGCTGGACGGCAAGACGATTGAGAAACCCGTGTATAGTTTCAAGGAAGGGCGGCGCGTTTCCGCGAAGCCGGTCAAGCTGGAGAAGGGACAGATTCTGCTGCTGGATTGCCTGCACGGTTTTTATCCGCCGATCACGGAGGGGATTGATGCGTCCACACAGTTCCGCCTGTACATTGAGACGCTCAACGTGCTGTACGAAGGCGACGGCACCACCCATCGCCTGACGAAGCTCACGGACGTGCGGCTGATCCGCCGGATGTTGCGCGACGTGCAGCACCGCAACCACAGTCCGCTCTCGACGATGCTGCACTGGCACTACGTGCGCGCGGGCGAATTGTTCAGCATCATCCCGCTGATGGGGCTGGCGGACCACGTCGTCAATGGCGGGCTGCCGTTCGATCTGGCGGCGCTGAAGCCGTTTTTCACCGGACCGGAAGGCTACCTGCCCAAGCCGGAGACGTTCGAGCCGTATCGGGGTTTTCTGGACGCGCGGATCCGTTACGACCGCGTGAAACGGTTGTTGGAGTCCGTGGAAGGTCTCACGCGCGAGCAAGTGGACTCGTATGACCTGATCCCCGGCGACTCGGTCATCCGCGAATTCATCGGCAAGAGCAACGTCAAAATCCCTCACAACGAGTGAACCCTATGAGAACATTCCTTTTTTTGTTGGCGGGCATCCTGATGGCGCAGTTGTCATCGCTCGGCGCACCGATGCCGAAGGTCGGGGACACCGCGCCGGACTTTTCCGTCGCGGCCAGTGATGGGAAGACCGTGCACCTAAAGGATACCGTGGGGAAGGGCAACATCATCCTGTACTTCTACCCGAAGGACGATACCCCCGGTTGCACGAAGGAAGCCTGCGGCATCCGCGACACGTTCGATGAGTTCAAGGGATTGGACGCGACGGTCTTCGGCGTGAGCTTCGACTCGGTCGAGTCGCACAAGAACTTCATTGCGAAATACAAGCTGCCGTTCGTGCTGCTGGCGGATACCGACAAAGCCGTCGCCAAGCTGTACGGCGTGGCCGACGACACCAGCAAGTTCGCCAGCCGCGTCACGTTCGTCATCAACAAGGCCGGCAAGATCGCCTACGTGAACTCGAAAGTGAACCCCGCGACGCATGCGGATGAGCTGCGCAAGGTCCTGAACGGCCTGACCCACTAGGCCGCAAGGCTAGGGGTGCGTTTTGGCCCACAGGGCGTATTGCTCCAGCGCGCGCTGGGGATCGCCTCTGTACCAAGCATAACCAAAGCGCCGCTCTCTCGAGGTTTCATCCAGGTTGTCGTGAATGGTTTTGTCCCGGTCCCCAAAGATCGGTCGGTCGGTACCGATTTGGTAATAGCGGGCCCAAACGGGGCCGTCCCCCGGGGACGGAACGAGGCGGCGTTCGCCATCATCAGCGCGCTGAAAGGCCACATCGGACATCCTCGTCTTTTCGAACCATGCGGCCGCGGCGCGCACGGCGGCAACGATCTGTGGGCTGGGGTTTGGCTGTTGCATCAAGAACATCATGATCCCCGCGCTCTCGCTGGAGACCTCTGAAGGCATTTCATAATTGCGACCGGATGCGGGCTGGAGCGTGAGCGGATCGTGTTGCTGGCACCAGACCGTACGGTGGCCGTCCACGACAATTTGGGTGGCAAGGATACACTCGATCCCGCGTTTGACGCTGGCGGCCGCATGCGCGCGGGTGGAAGCGGGCACGAAGTCAAATTCGTTCGTGGCCTCGGAAACGTCGCGCAACAAGCTGAGAACATTGATCATGGCGTCGTCATTGTAGGTGATCGTGTCGTGGTAGCCGCCTTGGAGCGGCCAGACCTGGGGCCAGCCGCCGTTTGGGTATTGCGCAGCGAGAATGTAGTCGATCCCGCGGAGAAAGGCGGTGCGATACGATGCACCCTGTTTGGTCCCGACAGCGGTTATGACTTTCGCGAGAAAACGCAGTTCGGTGGAGGTGGCGTCATTATCGAACGTGCCCACGTAGTTCCAGTGGACGTTGCGCGGCGTGTCAAAGTCACTCCCGCCAAGGAAGCGCGAACGATTATTGGGGGCGAAGCCTTCGCCCGGCGCGCGCGGGTGCTGTGACATGTTCAGATTCTTGCTCCATCCTCCCGCCGGAGTCTGGAACGAGACGATGATATCGGCGATGCGTCGTCCCTCAGCCTCGCCGTACCACGCCGCAGGTTTACCCAGGGGCATTGAGCTTGCCGAGCGGCCCGGCGGCGGAAGAGTCGACTCCTTCAGGCGGTGCGTGCGCAATTCGTTTTGCAGAAAGACCTGGTCGGCGTGCAACTGTCGATCCGAACGGCTGAGATATGAGTCCCAGGCTGGTTGTTGCGCCGTCGGCAGCGCGGCGATACGCGCGCTCGTGAGCGATTGCGCGGGCGAATTCGTGCCGATGATCGCGGCGGACGCTAGCGGCGAGAAGCCGAGGGCTGCCAGAAGCAGGGGAACAACAGACAGAGTTGTCGCTCGTTTCTTCATGGACTGTTCGCGTAAAGACCGCCGAAATCCGACGGTGACGCGACCGTAGCAGAGGCGTGATTGACAGTCAATCCGACTGCTCATCGGCATCGGCGACGGGTTGGTGTCGCATTTGTTTACTCGCATCGAATTCCTTGGTATCGTCGATTTCAAGAGGAGCTTCAGTGAAACGACATGAACCAGCGCGACAAGCTGATTAACGGTCTGCGGCAGGCATGGCGCGATGAGTTGGCGAGCGCTCGGAATTATCGCGCGTTGGCCGAACGCGAGGCCGATTCCGGGAAGAAGGCAATTCTGCTGCGTTTGGCGGAGGCGGAGGACAAGCATGCGGTGAATTGGGCGGCTCGATTGCGCGAGCTGGGCGTGGAGCCGGGCGAATACCGCGAGACATTCATTGAACGGGCGCGGCGCTGGACATTGATACAGGGCGGGACCGACACGGCGGTGATCAAACTGGAAGCGTTGGAGAACGGCGCGGACGCGATGTACGACGACCTGGCGAAGATCGCGCCGAATGAGGAAGTGCGGAAGCAGTTGGTGGAGGCGCAAGTCGAGGAGCGCTCGCATAGCCGCGTGTTGAGCGAGTTCACAGAAGCGAGAGTCTCACCGGCCCAACGCAAGCTGCAGAAGATTCTCGGGTCCGAAAAATGGCACGTGACGGGGGCCGGCTGGATCGGGCAGGCGATTTACGGGGTGAACGACGGGCTGGGGGCGGCGTTCGGCGTGGTCAGCGGCGTGGCGGGCGCGACGAACGTGAACGGCAAGTTCGTGTTGTTGAGCGGGATCGCGGTGGCCATCGCGTCGGCATTATCGATGGGTAGCGGCGCGTATCTGGCGACGAAATCGGAGTGCGAGGTGTACGAGGCGGAGATGGAACGCGAGCGGATGGAGATCGAGCAGGACCCCGAACAGGAGCGCGAGGAAATGGAGTTGTTTTATCAATTGAAGGGGTTCTCGCCGGATGAAGCGAAGATGATGGCCACACGGTTGGCGGAACAGCCCGAACAACTGCTCAAGACGCTCGCGCATGAGGAGTTGGGGTTGTCGGAGAAAGCGTTTCCGAAGCCGTGGCGGGCGGCGGTGAGCGCGACCTTGAGCACGGCGGCGGGCGCGTTCGTGCCGGTGCTGCCATTTATATTTTTGTCGGGAACACCGGCGCTGGTGTGGTCGTTTGTCATCAGCACCATGGCGCATTTCGCAGTGGGCGCATCGAAAGTGATCGTCACGGGGCGCTCGTGGTTGAAGAGCGGGGCGGAGATGACGGTGGTCGGGGTCGGGGAAGCACTGGTCACGTACATGGTCGGACTGCTGATCGCGCCGGTGTTGCACTAGGCGCGGCAAGCGGTAGTGGTACAGCGATTCGAACAACAACTGTCGCGGGACAAGAAACTGGCCCGTTGGCGCGGGAGAGAATGCGTGAATTGGAGAATAATCAGACGTGACCCCAATTGGTTCCAGAATGGCAATTACAGAAACAAGAGATGTGACCCCGGTCGCTCCGAGGTTCAACCGAAGAAGAAGCAACGAAGGCTGGGAAAGCCAGTAAGGAAACTTTTGTCTTGATCGGAACCTTTAATGGGTGACCCCAATTGGTTCATGTCGTTAAACTTCAGAATGGCAATTACAGAAACAAGAGATGTGACCCCGGTCGTGTTACAATTTATATTATAAGACCGGTGGCATTGAGAAGCTCGAAGGAGCCAACCAATAGGGGGCGCGACGCCGGCTACGACAATAAATAGTTCCCGGATGCAGCTTCTCGCGAATTGCGGCTGGCGACGAAGGCCAGCGTCTTCGGTTATCCTCCTTCGCTGAAACTTCCGCCTTCGCCAGGGCTACGGCGGACGAGACGGCGGACGGTCAAGGTCACGGATTCCTATACAGGGGGGGGCGGTAGAGCGATCCACCCACAGCATCCCGTTGAGAAACGTCGACGGCACGCCGCGTGAGGGCACGCGGCCTACAACTCGGAAACGGCCCACGCTCAACGAGCGCGGCTACACGCGGTGCGGGCGGGATGTCGGCGATTGCCGCGGGAGTACGGCGTTCCACCGTCGCTCCACGAGCTATGGCGGACAGGGCGGCGTGTCGTCGGACTCCGCTATCGGGAATTGATATTTTTGCTGGACGCGGAGTTGCGGCGGTGGTAGAGTGACTGCCAGTTGTTTGACATAGGAAGGATGGTTCGGGCCTGCACACCGCAAACGGCAACGGAACAGAGCGGACGACTCGGTTGGCACGGGACTTTCTAAAAAAGGGTGTTTTTTACCAAACGAACCCAACTGAAAAATGTGGAAGTATTTTGGAATGAACAGGTTGAGAAAAAAAGCGAGTTGGGTTCGTTTTGCAAAAACGAGGCAAAAAACGGGAGAAAAGTACCAAAATACCGCTCCGGAAGGGTGGTTTTAGACCAGAACGAACCCGAAACGAAGCCAAATTGCGGCACGATGGGGCGGCGGCGACCGAGTTGGAAATGAGCGTATTCGAAGCCGGGGGCGTCCGCCAATACTCGGCAAGCTTGTGGCTTGCCTTATCGCCTGAATAATCTATCTTTTTGGGACGTCTTATGATGTCGATGAGCCCAATTAAAGGAGGATGCAGATGAAGCTGGGAAGAACAGTCGGATGCGTGTGTACGGCCCTCATGCTGGCAGGTTGCTATACGCCGGAGGGCAACCCGGATCGTACGGCGTCGGGGGCCTTGGCGGGCGCGGCGATCGGCGCCGGCTCGGGGGCGATTATTGGCGGCCGCCACGCGGGCGAAGGGGCGCTGATCGGCGGCGCCATTGGCGCATTGACGGGCGGCATCATCGGCAACTCCATGGACCAGCAGGCGCGCGAGCGGGTGCGTGAGCAGGCCCCCGAAACGTGGCAACGCGTCCAGCAGGGCCAGCCGTTGGGGTTGGCAGACATCAAGGCGCTGGCCAAGGCGGAAGTCAGCGACGAGGTCATCCTCAGTCAAATCCGCAATTCCCGCGTCGTCTACCATCTCACGACGGCGGAAATCATCGACCTCAAAGATTCGGGCGTCAGCCAGAAGGTGATCGACTTCATGATCAACACGCCCAGTTTGTACCCACCGCCGCCTCCCCGCGTGCGGTATTACTACTACTGACCGAATGCAGATTCCGCATAAGTGCCGCCCGGCGCTGTGGAGCGTGGCGTCATGATTTCGCCGGCTCCTTATTTCGTAAAATAATCGTTTCCATTCCCGCAATTTCTGTTCTAAGCTACTGGTGCTTGGAGAGAGACGCACACCGAGCGCCTTTGGGGCAGGAGGAAGCGTGGCATGAATAAGGCAGACTTGCTTGCAAAAACAAAAACTGAATTACTGAAAACCGCTCAACGGCTTGGGTTGCGGGGCGTATCCACGCTCAAGAAGGGGGAGTTGGCCGAGAGGATCCACGAGGCCCAACGCCGATCCAAAGGAGCTGCGGTCAGGAAGCCCATGGGTGTCAGCGTGGCTGCGGAGGTGGATTCCGACCTCATCAAACGGCGCGCTGTCCGCAAACGCGCCGGAATGGATGAGGCCGATGCCGTCGCGACAGGCAAGTCACGGCGAACGCGGTCGGCACGTCGACCAAGAGCTGCGCAAGCGCCCCAGCGTGCACGGACCGAGGTGGATGCCGTAACGGCGCCGTCCGATGAGCTTTCCGCCCACAAGTTCGACGTCTCGCCAAGCCGACTGCCGCCGAGACAGTCTTTTCAAGAGGAGCACTTGGGCGAATTGCCTGAAGCCTATGGCACAGGACGGCTATTCCTCGCCGCCCGCGATCCACACTGGCTCTACGCGTACTGGGATTTGAACTGGCAACAGATGGCCGATTACCGCGGTCAGGCGTCGGATGGTCGCTTGCTCTTGCGCCTGTTCGAGAAGAACCACGGCGATCCGATTCAGACGTTGACGATCGGGCACGACTCGCGCAACTGGTACATCCCCGTGAACAAAGCGGCCACGACGTATAGCGCTGAACTTGGTTTCTGGCGGCACGACGGCCACTTCCACGTCGTCAGCCGTTCGCGCGAGGCGACCACGCCGTCCGATGCGGTTTCGGCTGATACGACGGCGAGGTTTGTCACGATCCCGATCGATATTTCGTTTCGCGAACTGTTCCAGATCATTCGCGGCCACATGCGCACGGGCGAGGCCCTGGCGGATGCGCTGCACCGGCTGCAACTGGCGGGCTTCCACTTCCCCTTCAAACTCGGGTTGGAGCTTGGCCCATGGACTCCTGATCAGGCAGCCGAATTGGAGCGCATCCTCGGCGGCGATCTATTCCGCCGCATCCAGATGGGATCCTTCGAGATTACCGAGTGGCTGCGCAGGCGGATGCAGGAGGAACTCAGCTCCGGCATGTTCAGCGGATTCAGCCCGGCAGGCGCCAGCTGGTCGGGAGCGCCGCAAAAGGGTTTCTGGTTTGCCGTCAACGCCGAGTTGATCATCTACGGCGCGACCGAGCCGACGGCGAAGGTTACGATTGATGGCAAACCCATTAAACTGCGCAGCGACGGCACGTTTTCGTTCCACCATTCGTTCCCCGACGGCCAATACAAACTTCCCGTGGTGGCCGTCTCAGCGGCCGGCGACGACAAGCGCGACGTGCAACTGACCTTCGAACGCCAAAGCCGCGCGACGGGCGAGGTGGGCAAGGTCAAACAGCCGGCGCGGCTCAAGTCGCCTGCGGCAGCATAATGCGCATCATGGCGCGTCATCCCGAAGGGAGCGAAGACTCCCGGCCCGAACTGGAACGCAGAAAGGAGTTTTGCCGGTGCCTCAAGGTTACGTAGCGCTCATTCTGCACGCGCATCTGCCGTTCGTGCGGCATCCCGAGCACGAGGACTTTCTCGAAGAAGACTGGTTCTACGAGGCGATCACCGAGACGTACATCCCGCTCATCAAGGTGATGGAAGGCCTCGTGCGCGACAACGTGGATTTTCGTCTCACGATGTCGCTGACGCCGCCCTTGTGTTCGATGCTTCTCGACCCGTTGCTGCAGGAGCGGTACGTCGGCCATATCACGCGCCTCATCGAACTCACCGAAAAGGAGATCGACCGCACGAAATGGGACCGTGCGTTCCACGATCTCGCCTGGTTCTATCACCACCGCTTTCAGGAGGCCCGCGCCACGTTTTGCGACGGCTATGGGCGCAACCTCGTCGGCGCGTTCCGCAAGTTTCAGGAGATGGGCAAGCTGGAGATCATGACCTGCGGCGCGACGCACGGGTTCCTGCCGCTGATGACGGAGCATCCCGAATCGATTCGCGCGCAAATCATGATCGCCCGCGATCACTACCGCCAATGTTTTGGTTGTGATCCGCGCGGCATCTGGTTGCCCGAATGCGCCTACGTCCCCGGTCTCGAGAAGTTTGTCCAGGAGGCCGAAATCCGCTGGTTCATCATGGACACGCATGGCCTCATGTTCGGCCATCCGCGTCCGCGCTACGGCATCTACGCGCCCGTGTTCACGACGTCGGGTGTTGCCGCGTTCGGTCGCGACGTCGAATCGTCGAAGCAGGTGTGGAGTTCCGAGGAAGGCTACCCCGGCGACCCTGACTACCGAGATTTCTACCGCGACGTGGGCTTCGATCTCGACTACGACTACATCAAACCGTTCATCCACCCCGACGGCATCCGCTGTTTCACGGGCGTGAAGTACTACCGCATCACGGGCAAGACGCCGCACAAGGAGCCGTACAACCGCCATTGGGCGATGGAGAAGGCCGCGAGCCATGCGGGCAACTTCATGTTCAACCGCGAAAAACAGGTCGAGCACCTCCGGGGCGTGATGCGCCGCCCGCCGCTGATCATCTCGCCGTACGACGCGGAACTGTACGGCCATTGGTGGTTCGAAGGTCCCGATTTCATCAACTTTTTCATGCGCAAAGTCGCGTTCGACCAAAAGGCGTTCAAGCTGGCCACGCCCTCCGAGTATCTACGCGATTTCCCGACGCAACAGATTATCGAGCCGAGCGCCTCCAGCTGGGGCAACAAGGGTTACTGGGAAGTCTGGCTGGAGGGTTCCAACGCGTGGATTTATCCGCACCTGCACGTCGCCGCGCAGCGCATGACCGAGTTGGCGCGCAACTACAAAAACGGCGATCCCCTCGCGCAACGGGCGCTTAAACAGGCTGCCCGCGAACTGCTTCTGGCGCAGTCCAGCGATTGGGCGTTCATCATGAAGACAGGGACAATGGTGCCCTACGCCGTGAAACGAACCAAGGACCATATCTTGCGGTTCACGCGCCTCTACGAACAGATCAAGGAACATCGCATCGACGAACCCTGGCTCGGGTCGATCGAATGGCGTGACAACATCTTCCCGGACGTCAACTACCACTACTACGCGTAGGGCGGATGATGGCCGTACGCTCTTTGTCAGCCCAGTGCAGCGAGCACGCCTGTCCGAATCAGCTCCAGCCGTGCCGCGTCACGAATCTTCTGGCCATCGGGGTTTTGGAGGAAGAATACGTCAGCAGCTATGCTTTCCTCCGTCACGACGATGGCGTGGGCGATGTCCACTGGTGCACGTCGAAATCGCTTCCAAAAGGTCGTGCAACAGACCGACACGGTCGGGCTCCTGAATCTCCAGCGTTGGGCCGGTCAGGCGGAGCAGCGTGGCGTGTTGTTTCGGCGTTACTCCCAGAGCCGTTCCGGGTACTCGCAGCGGGCGACCAGTTCACGAATGCCCGCCGTGACCCGAGGTCTGTCCTCTTGGTAGGTAACGCCAAACCAGGACGCCGTCGTGGGCAGCACTTTCACGCGGGCCGTGCCCGAGGCCACGAGTTCATTGACCGTTGTCGGAATGTAGCATTCGCTTTTCAATTCGTGTCCGCTGCGCTGCAGGAATTCTTCGAAACGCTTACGCAATTGCGGAAACAAGGCCGGCGTGAAGCCCCAGAAATTCATCGACACGAGTTCATCACCGCTGAGAGCGCGGCCTTCCGCCTGCGCGCCGCGACCTTGTTTTTCGATTTTGGTCAACTCAGTGACAGCCTGGAGATGGCCGTCCGCATCGCATTCGCAGACGCCGCGCGACACGCTGCCGTGTTCGGACAGGGTGTTGCGTAGCGTGTAGCCGACCATCGCATAATCACCGCCGCCCGCGCGCAGGAAATCGGCCATCACCTGAAACGATGCGCGTCCATAAAAATCGTCGGCATTGATGGCGGCGAAGGGTTCGCGAACAGCTTCCTCGGCAAGGAGGATAGCGTGGGTCGTGCCCCACGGCTTGGTGCGCCCCGCGGGAACGGCGAATCCCGGCGGCAGTTTATCAAGTTCTTGGAAAACGTATTCGACGGCAATGCGTTTCTCGAACTTGCGGCCAATGGCCTCATGAAAGGGCGCCTCGATGTCGTGGCGGATGACGAACACCAGCCGCGCAAAACCTGTCCGCAACGCGTCATAAATCGAGTAGTCAATGATTGTCTCGCCGCCGGGGCCGACCGCGTCGAGCTGCTTCAGCCCGCCGTATCGGCTGCCCATGCCTGCGGCCATGACCAGAAGTGTTGGTTGCATCCGCCGCTTTCCTTAACGGTGAGGTGGCAGTTTCGTCAAGGACGACCTTCACGGCGCGGTCGTCGCGCCAACAACGCGGTTGACTTTGCGGGTCGATTCTTTCACCTTGGCGGCGGACTTCCCGAGACCGGACCGACACTGAATGAGAATCCGGAAGCTATTTTGTATCCACGCCATTTCAACGGCAATCGTTTGCCTCCTGCTGGGTGGCCTCGGGTGCAACCCGCGCGACACCGCGACCGGCAAGGTCGAGATTTCCTATTGGGAAAAGTTGACGGGATTCGAGGGGGACGCGGTGCAGGCGGTCATCGATGACTTCAACCGTTCGCAGGATCGCATCTTCGTCAAGAGGCTCACGGTCGGCGAGATCGAGCGCAAATTCATGCTGGCGACTGCCGGCGGCGACCCACCCGACGTGGTGGGACTGTGGACCAGCTCCATCCCCGAGTTTTCGGAGAAGGGCGCGTTGACGCCGCTGAACGGGTTGCTTGAACGCGCGGGCGTGAAACGGGAGGATTACATCCCCGTATTCTGGGACTTGTGCTCGCACCACGGATTCATGTGGGCCTTGCCGAGCACGCCCCGGTCCAACGCGCTGCATTGGAACAAGAAGCTGTTTCGCGAGGCGGGGTTGGATCCGGAGAGACCACCCCGCAGCCTGGACGAACTCGACGCGATGTCCGAGAAGCTTACGATTGTGGACGTCGACCGCAGGGACAAGACGGTGCGCGTGCGTTTCCCGGAACTGACCGATGAAGAGAAACGCACGAAACACTTCAAACTGGTGCAGGCCGGCCATCTGCCCCAGGAACCGGGTTGGTGGATGCCGTTGTGGGGTTACTGGTTCGGGGGGAGATTGTGGGATGGCGATCGTCACGTCACCGCGACCGATCCCGGCAATGTCGCCGCATTCGAATGGTTGCGCCAGCACGCGGAGAAATACGGCGTGGAGAACCTGCAATCGTTCGGCGCATCGTTCGGCAATTTCACCTCCCCGCAAAGCCCGTTCCTTTCCGGCAAGGTTGCCATGGTGTTGCAGGGCGTGTGGATGTATAATTTCATCGAGAAGTATGCGCCGCAACTGGAGTGGGGGGCGGCGCCGTTTCCCGCCAGGGATCCGCGGCAATTCCCGCTGATGACAATCGTCGAAGCCGATGTGTTGGTGATTCCCAAGGGGGCGCGGCATGTGAGAGAAGCTTTCGAATTCATCCGCTACGTCAACACGCAAGGACCCATGGAAAAGCTTTGCCTCGGTCAACGCAAGTTCAGCCCGTTGGCCAAAGTCAGCGACGGATTCGTCAGGAACCACCCAAACCCCTGCATCCAGACGTTCATCGACTTGGCGAAGAGTCCGCACGCACAGGTTGTGCCGCGGTTGTCGGTATGGGGCGAGTACAACGACGAGATGCAGGTGGCGGTCGACCGCGTGCTCTCGCTGCAAGCCACGCCCGAGCAAGCACTCGAACAGGTGCAGGAGCGGATGCAATGGAAACTCGACCGCGTAATGCGTCGCTGGGACGCGGTCAAGGACGAGCGCCTGAAGGAGTGGGGCAATTATGACGCGCGGTGAGAAACGCAATCTGTGGGTCGGCCTGGCATTCATCAGTCCGTGGATCGTCGGTTTTCTGGCGTTCACGGTCTATCCCGTGGGCGCTTCCATTTACTACTCGTTTTGCGACTACGATGTGCTGTCGACGCCGGTATGGGTCGGCACGCTGAACTATCGTGACATGGTCACCGACAGCGTGTTCTGGAAATCGTTGTACAACACGTTGTACTACGCGTTGCTCTCGGTGCCGTTGTGTTTGGTGGTCGCGTTGCTGGTAGCGGTCATGCTCAACCAGCCGGTGAAAGGGCGTTCCACATTTCGCGCCATCTACTTCCTGCCGTCGTTGATCCCCGTGGTGGCCGCTACGATCGTCTGGCTCTGGCTTCTCAACGGCAACTTTGGCGTGCTCAATTATCTGTTGCATTGGTTCGGCATCCAGGGACCGCAATGGCTGACGAACGAGAAGTGGACCAAGCCGTCGCTGGTTCTGATGGCGGTCTGGGGTTGCGGCAACACGATGGTCATCTATCTCGCCGCGCTGCAGGACGTGCCCCGCTCGCTGTACGAGTCCGCCGAAATCGACGGCGCGAATCCTTGGGTGAAATTCCGCCACATCACCGTGCCGATGATTTCGCCCGTCATCTATTTCAATCTCATCATGGGCATCATCGGTTCGCTGCAAGTGTTTGCCCAAGCCTACATTTTGCTCGGAGGTGGCGGGCCGAACCGTTCGGCGCTGTTTTACGCTGTTTACCTCTACCAGAACGCGTTCGACTATCGCCAGATGGGCTACGCGTGCGCGATGGCCTGGATGCTGTTTGTCATCATCCTGTTTCTCACATGGGTCGCGACCCGTTCGACACGCCGGCTCATCTTCTACGGGGGAGAATAACTCATGCGCTTCCTGCCACGACTGCTCGTCTACGCGCTGCTTGTGCTCGGCGCGGTCACGTGTCTGATTCCGCTGCTGTGGATGATTTCCACGGGGTTGAAACCGATTGACCAGACGATGTCCATGCCGCCGACATGGATCCCGTACCGGCTGTACGTCGAAAGAAATGGCGTCCTCACGGAGATCCAACCAGCCGATGCCAGCCGGTATCCGGACGCCAGGATTGTAAGGAAATTTGCGCCGCGCTGGGGCAATTTTGCCGCCGCTCTCAAGTCCATGAAGTATTTCCCGCTCTATTTGAAGAATACGCTGATCTTGTGCCTCCTGACGGTTGTCGGCACGGTCGTTTCAAGTTCCCTCGCGGCATACGGTTTCGCGCGCGTCGATTGGCGTGGGCGCGACAAGGTGTTCCTAGTGGCCCTAGCGACGATGATGGTGCCGTTTCCCGTGGTGATGGTGCCGGTGTACTGCCTGTTTCGCTGGCTGGGCTGGATCGGCACGCTGAAACCGCTGTGGGTCGGCTCGTTTTTCGCCGGCGCGTTCAATGTGTTCCTGCTGCGGCAGTTTTTCATGACGATTCCCAAGGACCTGTCCGAGGCCGCGCGCATCGACGGTTGCAGCGAGTTCCGCATTTTCTGGCAGATCATCCTGCCGCTGTGCCGTCCCGCGCTGATGGTCGTGGCGCTGTTTCAGTTCATGAGCACCTGGAACGACTTCCTCGGCCCGTTGATCTATCTGACGAAGCAGGAGGATTACACGCTCGCCCTCGGCCTGCAGTTGTTCCAGAGCCAGCGCGGGGGCACGGAATGGCATTACTTGATGGCCGCGAGCACACTCGTCGCTCTGCCGATCATCGTCTTGTTCTTCTTTACCCAAAAGACCTTCATCGAAGGCATCTCGACCACCGGCATCAAGGGCTAAAGACCCTGCTGCGGCCGGCACTCTCCCCAAACCTCGTCGCATTCCTCGACAGAATTGTACGCGCCCGAATTCATGGCTGTTCGCTGCGTGGCCAAAAACGTCACCCAGTGCTCGCCGGCATCCACAAAAGTCGCGTGACAGGAGGATCATAGAAACGTGTGCAAACCCGGCACGCAGGTTGCAGATTGATAACGATGAGAAGTCCTGAGAATGAGCGACAAACAACCAGATCGTGGGCGGCTCGGAACTGAAGAAACCCCACACGGTCGCGCGCGCGATAGCCGCACCTGCGGCATCTACGTCGCCCCTGACAACCTTGGCGACAGAACCTGCAACCCGACCGAAACTCGCGCCCGCCGTGTCCCTTCACCCCGAGCCGTCCGCGTCCCTTTCCCCAGAATCGAACCGATGACAGCCAAAGGAGCCAGTCAATGAGCGTGACGGATCAACCGATGACCAGGAATGACGAATTGCGTGCCGAGGTTCGCGAAAGCTCCCTGGAGGAAGCGCGCCCCGCGATGCCGCCGATCCGTCAGGCGCTGCAAAGCGTCGCGAAGAATCCGTCCGATGTTCCACAGTTGGTGGCACTCTTCGATAACGTGCAGGCCCTGGCGGGCAACCCGAGTTTGACGCGGCTCCCGACCATCGCACGGGTGGTGGGCGCCTTCGAGCACTTGCTCAAACAACTGGTGGACAAGCCCGATTCCATCAACCAATCGGTCCAGCGCACGATGGCACAAACGGTCGATCTCCTGTGCGACTTGTTCGAAAGAGAAGCACGCGACGTAGATTTGGTCACCGTCCGGGTGCTCGCCGTCGACGACCAGCAGATTGCGTTGCGCTCCGTCATGAACGCGCTCGACAAGGCCGGCCTCAAGTCGCAGGCGTTGTCGGACCCCACTGCGGCGCTCAGCCTCTCGCAGGACTGGCAGTTCGACCTCATCGTGCTCGACATCGTGATGCCCGGCCTGACGGGGCTGGAGCTGTGCGCGAAGTTGCGGGCGTTACCGAACTACCAGAAAACGCCGATTCTGTTCGTCACCAGTGCTTCGGACTTCGAACATCGCACCGAGATCTGCCGCAACGGAGGTAACGATCTCATTGCCAAACCATTTCTCGCGACAGAACTCGGGCTCAAAGCCCTCACGCTCATCGTCAAATCCAAAACGCCTGCGTTCTAGCAACCGTCCGCGATGTTCTTTTGATTCAGCGCCTACGACTGTAGTAGGATGTTGCGAATGGAGCACCTGCCATGAGTTCCCTGTTGGGCCGCGAACTGCCGCGTGCCACCCGAGTCGCCGTGTTGTGCCTGATGGCGGCGATTCCCGTCGGGTATGTGCTGCGGAGTTACTCGCCGGAAACGAGGTTCAGCCGTCTCGTGGATTTTGGGTCGTATTTCTTCGACCGAGCACTACCAGAAGTGAAGGCGTGTACGCCCGCGCTGACGTCGGAATACGGGTATGACGGACAATTCTATTGTCAGGTCGCCACCGATCCATTGCTGTGGAATACGCAGGCGCTGCTGAGAGCCCTCGATGCGCCGGCGTATCGGGCGACACGGATATTTATGCCTTGGCTGGCGTATGTTGGCGGCGGGGGCCATCCCTGCGCAATCATTCAGGCCTATGCCCTTTTGAGCCTCTGCTTCTGGCTGCTGCTGTTGTTCGGGATGGTTCATTTCCTGCGGGCACGGACGGTGCAGGATTTCCTCTGCATATTCGCGGCGGTCATGACCTCCGGTGCGTTATTCTCCGTGCAGCACTCGCTCGTGGATTTGCCGGCAGCGACGCTGGCATTTTACGCGGCGAGTCTGAGTGGAGGCGGCGCCGTGATGGCGGCAGTGATGATGTTGCTGACCAAGGAGACATATTTTCTGGCATTGCCGGCAGTGTGCTGGCCAACGCGAAAGAACCTGCGGAAAGTGGCGGTCCGGCTCGCCGTAATCCTGCTTCCCGGTGCCGCGTGGTATTTGTACGCCCACTTGAAGTTGGGCTTCATTCGAAACGACTTGCCGAACACGAGTTGCCCATTGGCGGGCTTGATCGACTACGTTACCCGAACTTGGCCGAAATGGGTTCAGCGGCCAACGAATCTCTACGAGATCGTGAGGCTCCTGGCGCCGTTCAGCCTGCTCGCGCAGACGGGCTATCTGCTGTGGCGACGGGACAGTCGGTCGGCGCACTGGCGAATGGGCGTCGGCTTTGCCTTCTCGTATCTGCTGCTCAGTCCGGACGTGTTCGTCGCACAGCTCTCTTTCACCCGCGACGTGATTCCGCTGACGGTTGCGTTCAACATCGCAATGATGAAGGAGAGAAACTGGCAGTTTGCGTCATGGTTTCTTGTGGGCAACATCGGCCTGTGGTGGGCACTATGGAAAACGGTGGAACGCCTGTTTTAGCCGGCGGGTGAGAGAGCCTGCCGCACGGCTTGCTGCACTTCCCCGACCGAGATCGCCGCAAAACACCGCCGCCAGTAGCGGTCGCGCGATTCCCAACGCTTTCGTGGGGCGGACTTCGCGACGATGACCGCCTTCTCCGTCAGCGGTCGCCAGCGCGTGGGGCCATACATCGGTTCGGTGCGACCGAAAATCACGACCACGGGGCAACCCACGGCCGCCGCGAGATGGCTCGGTCCAGTGTCCCTCGTGACTAGCACCCGCGCGTGCTTGAGAAGCCAACCCAGCTCGGCGAGGTCCGTCTGGCCGGCCAGGCTCAGAATCCGGGTCGCTCCGGAAGGAATGGAATCAGCCGGGTGGGCGCCAATGACAACCGGCAGCAGCCCCAATTCCTTCTGAAGCCTGTCCGCCAAGCGCAGGAAATATTCGACCGGCCAACGCGCCACAGGCGAATGCGCCGATGGGTTCAGTACCGCGAACGGTGTTGATTCCAGCGGCCATGGCAGTTTCGCGCGTAGCGAATCGCGCGCAGACCCGGGAAGATGCACGTTGGGCGAAAGTTCCGCGGGACGCGATACACCGAGGACCTGCAGCAGATCGAAGTTGTAGCCCGCCTCGTGTTGACGCCCTTCGAACCGTCGGTCAACCAGTGAGTGGGTGAGATAGCGGTTCAGAAAGCGCGCGCGATAACCCACTCGCACCCGCACGCCCCCGCGGTAGGCGGCGGTATAGCAAGCCTTATCGGGGTGGAGATGAACGACGATATCGGCGCCCAATTTCTCAATCTCCTCGGGTGACGAGACAAAACCGGTCAATGCGGGGTGATGCTCCAACAGCGGGCGCATTCGTTCCGCGGCGTAAAAGTGGAGTTCTCCCCGCGGAAACTTCTGGCGAATGGGGGCGATGCAGGATGTGGAGACGATCACGTCGCCGACGCGGTCGGGGCGAGCGATGAGCAACCGCGGTGCGTCAGGCAGCGCCAATTTCGTGGAAGAGGTCATCGAGATAATCATCCCAGCCGCGGAACGTACGGTCGCGCGCTTCGGCGAACAAACGACGGTAGATCGTCTCATCGGTGAGCAACTCGCGCATTCCACCGGCCAACGACTCAGCGTCCGTGCCGGTGATCGCCAGGCAACCGCCGCCGTGCGCGGCTTCGCCGATGGCGCCGTCCGCGCCGCAAACGCAGGGGCGTCCGTGCCACAGGCTTTCGAGGATCGGCAGGCCGAACCCTTCGCGCAACGACGGATACACGGTGAACGAGCAGTGGTCGTACGCTTGGTGAAGCGCCTGGTCGCTGACGTGTCGCCTCCATTTCACCGGACGACCGCGTGCTACCAGCCGATCCACTCCGGCGAGGACTGTATCGCCCCAGTCGGCCGTCGTGCGGCCCACAAGAATCAACTCGAAATCCAGCCCTGTCCCCCAAAGCTTCTCCGCCGCTTCCAGCAACTGGAGATGGTTCTTCCGTCGCTCCAACGTCGCGACGTAGAGGACGCGACGCGCGCTGAAGTTGGGCTGCGGCACAGGCCGCGGCTGCCCGAAGTCAGTGGGCAAACCGAGCACGGCGGTTGCCGTGGCGGAAACACCATACGAGTTCCAATAGTAGCGCAGGTCGCCATCGACCTCGCGCGAAATGCACAAGACCTTGTCGAAATTTGCGAGTGCGCGGACGTATTGCGGGAAGTTACGCTGGCGTTCCGGCGGGCTGAATTCGGGCAAACGTAGCGTGATGGCATCGTAAAAGATCGCGCACCGGCGACCGGGAAACCATGTCTTCAGGTCAGAGAACCTCTCGACGCGATTATCCTGAAAGATTTCCGGCACCAGCAGGCTGTCGTCACGCGTGCCCGCGGTGTCGAGCGCAAAGCGGCGCTTCCAGTTGCGGAGATACCGCGCGGCTTTTGACCAGGGAAACGGCGTGGAGAGTCCTTCCGGCTTGGCGCTCGCTTCCGGATGTCGGGCGAATGGCTGGACGAGAAACTGGAGTTCGCGCGCCGAGAGGCGACAGTACGCATTCAGCCGGGGGCTCCAGAGCAGCGGCGTCACCTGGGTGCGGCGGTCCAGCGCGGCGAACAGGCCGCGCACCGTCCGCTGAACGCCCGTGTTCATCGGCGACTTGCAGGAACTGGTGACATCGAGATAAAGCACAGTTGAGTGTAGAAAACGATCGTGAGAATGACAAGGCGCTCCTGCGAAATGTGGAGCAACAATATGCGCGAAGCCGTGAGAAGCGCACAACCGGGGAGTGGACAATCATGGAAAGGGAAGCTACCATCGCCAACGAGCTCTCACCTCCATTGGTGAGATCTTTGGGGACGGATCGAACGGGCTTTCATCCTAACGGAGCACATGAGCCGAATGGCACAAGGCAGGAGAATTGCGCTGCCGGAGGTAGTGAGATTGTCTGCGCTATTGGCGTGCGCGGTTTTCCTCATTGGTTTTGGATCGGCGCCTTCCACAGGCGCAAATGTAGACGCGGCGCAGGATTTATCGGATCGAGCCATCGCGCAGAGGATTCTTGACGATCAGGACCTTCGAGATGTTCTCACCAGAGCCAAGTCGGTTCTCGGAACCGGGTTCAATGCGGGAAATGGATACGCCCAAGTGTGGATACGGGATCTCAATACGTTTATTGAACTTTCCTGCGAGGTCAATGATCCAGCCGTGGTCAAAGAGAACTTACTCAGGCTTCTCACATTTCAGGGCGAGGACGGCAATATTCCGGACGGGTTCCAGAAAAACAACGATGTTTACACCGCATACAAAAACACGGTGGAAACCGATCAGGAAAGTTCCTTGGTTCAGGCCACCTACAAGTATATCCGGAAGACCGGTGACGCTTCGGTTCTCAGCGTCACCGTTAACGGCGTGACCGTGCGGGAGCGGTTGGGGTTGGCCCTTGAGTTCCTGAAAAAGAACCGATTCTCAGAGCAATACGGTTTGCTCTGGGGGGCAACAACTGTTGACTGGGGAGACGTTCAACCGGAGGACGACCCGGGTGTGCTCCTCGACGGGAATACTCACAAGGCAATTGATATCTATGACAATTCCATGTTCCTGATTGCGGTCTCGGATTATCTCTCGTTTATCAAAAATGACCGCAGGCAAGTTGCCCGCTGGCGCAAACTCTACGCGACCGTCCAAAAGAATTGTCGCACGTATCTCTGGGACCGAAAGGCGAGCAAGTTCATTCCACATATTTATCTTGATGGATCGCCCTTTCCCGCTGGCTTCGACGAGAACGCGATCCATTATCATGGCGGGACCACTCTGGCCATTGAAGCGGGCCTACTTTCCAAGAAGGAGATCGTTGCTTCGTTGTCCCACATGATTGAGAATGTACAGAGTTGCGGTGCCGCCTCTATTGGACTGACCGTTTATCCCCCGTATCCCCGAGGCTTCTTCCGAAACCCCATCATGAGTCCGTATTCCTATCAAAACGGCGGAGACTGGACTTGGTTCGGTGGACGGACGATCCAGGAACTGATCAAGCACGATTTGATCGGAGAAGCCTATCACGAAATCAAGCCGATGGTCGAACGGGTGCAGCGAGACAATGGGTTTTACGAGTGGTACACCACGGATAACCGACCGATGGGATCCGGAACGTATCGCGGAGCGGCAGGGGTGCTTGGCAGGGCGATTGAGATGTTGCTTTCATGGGCGGGAAAACATGCACACGCTCCTCCTGCTTTGGAAACACGTGGGAAACTGGCAGTATTGAAACACTGAGCCCGATCAGAGGGCTATCGCCAGCCGCCAGCGCATGATGTTCTCAAGGCGCGTGCGGTACAGGCGACCGACAACGGCGGGGGAAAACCGCTCGCGAATCGTCTGCTGCGCCTGCCGTCCCAGGCGAACACCGAGATTGCGGTCACCGAAGAGTCTCCTCATCGATTCAACTGCGTGGTCAATGCTGGGATCCGCCCAGGTCTGACCCTTTCGATACGGGCCATGGTCGCGGTCCAGCGCGACCAGTTTGTAATCGACCGGGATCGAATTGACCGTCGAAAGGAATTCCGACGGGGCTGACCAGTTCGTGGCAATCACAGGCTTGCCCAGCGCCATCGCCTCCGCGACGCAGAGTCCGAAACCTTCGGCGCGATGCAGCGACACGTAGCAGTCGCAGGCGGCTTGCAGGCGCGTAAGCTTCTCACGGGAGAAAGTTCCGTCAATGAGGTGGACGCCCGGAAGATGGTGGATCAGCGCCCGCAGTTCATCGAGTGCGGCGGCGTGCTGCTGGCTGTGATGGATCTTGATGACCAGCCCCACGTCGCTGCGGCCTGCGAAGGCCTGCGTGTACGCACGGACCGCGGCCGTTGGATTCTTGCGTTCCTGATACGAGTCCAAATCATAAAGAATCAGGAACAAATACGAATCACGCGGCAGGTCAAACTCGGCGCGATCGACTCCTAAAGGCGGCTGGATATCGATTGAGTGCGGCACAACCAGAACCGGAACCGGAGCTTTTGCGCTAATCGTCTCCCAGGCAAACCGGGACGGAACCCAAACTTCGTCGAGGTGTCTGAAGTGTTCCATCCACAGGCCGGGGAAAACGGGTAATTCCCAGGCCCAGTATCCGATTCTGTATTGGCCGTTAGCGAACAGGGCTGGGTGACGAATTGCCAGAGAAGACGTTTGGGGCGCATCCGCGTGAAACACGGAGATGCAATATCGCTCCGGTGGCAGTGACCCGTCGGGATCGATCTGGCAGACGGGAATCTGTGCGGCTTGCAGCGACCGCAATGACGCGCGCGCTCCTTCACTAACGCCGTTGTTCAAGGAGAAGTGAGCGCACACGTTGGCACCGAGGTTCAGTTCCTTGTCGCTGGCGCTGGGCAGGTAGGGTTGGTCGGAAATTGTGAAGTCGCAGATGACTTGGTCGTCAATCAGAATGCGACGGATCCCCAAGGAGCGTTGCATCGACCGATCACGGTACTTCTGTAGCCTGACGATTGCGCCACGGAAGATGGGAAAATCCACCAGAACGCGTCCGAGCCAAGCGTACCAGCCATGAAGTATTATGCTCTTCGTGTGCCGCAACCGCAGATCGCCTTTGCCGGAAGTGTTTGGCGGCAAGGTGAATGACTGCTGAAAAGGACCGGAGATGGAAGGTTCGATCACGCCCAGTTTCGTTCTGTCGAGCCACACCTCGACCCGCGGCGGTTGAAATTGTGGCCGTGGGTCACGCGGCGGCGTGAAGGTGAGGTGGAAGGTGATGGTGGCTCCTGGGAAATCGCCTGGTACGTGGATGCTCGCGTCGCGCTTGAACCAAACGATGGTTCCACCGGCACCCCACCGGTCTTCAAGGAATCCGCGCAAGACTGGTTTCATGGCATTATTCGATGACGACACTGTACCGCAGAACGCCGGACTCGTGCTTGTCTATAAACGAGCACACAGCGTCGAGAGGAACCGTGTATTCGATGTGCTGGCCGGGAACCAGAAGGCGTAAGACACCACCTAGCGGAGGTAAAACGCCGCCAGTACTTGAATCAAGTTCCCCCGCTTCATTTTTCATTTCAAATCACGCGTGGCCACAACCACTATTCTGCGCAGTGAACCGACAAAACGCAACCTTGATTCGGGACTTGATTTAATGGCAACCCGTCGAATAGCATACCACGCTGCGAATGGTGGAGGTCAATGTTCAGCAATGCGATAGTAGTGTGTGTTAGGGAGCACCTTGAAAACCCAGCCCAGTTCTTTTCAAAACTTTTCACGCTTGCCGACGATCGAAGATTGTTATTCGCGGTCACAACTGTAGACTCCTCCAGCTTCGTGGGAAACTCTAGGTGCGAGCGATGGCGTCAATTTTATCCGCCCACACATCTCAATTATCCGACAAGAGACAGTTTAGCTCTGTTTATCCACGCCGCCGGTGGTGAGACGTTGCTACATACGACTTTCGGCTACCCTCGCCCTTTAGAAGACTGTCTCGGACCATTCATTGGGCGAAAGCTCTTGCGGCGGGTTAACTGTGGATATCGTATCCCAACAAGACTCAACCTGTATGACATCCAGTTTGTCATCGGGCGGATGGTTCGCGCATGACCAAAGCCCCGCATCTGTGTATCGTTGCACCAGCCTTGAACGAGGCGGGCTTGCTCCCGGGATGGCTTCAAGAACTCGATAAAGTTGCCAGCGAATTGACTAAGTTCAGGAGCACAGTTTTGATCGTCGATGATGGATCAACAGATGCGACATCGGAGGTCCTTCATTCCCTAAAGAATGAATTCAAGCACATCGAGATTCAGGCGCTCACACTTTCGAGGAATTTTGGACATCAAGGTGCGCTCTTGGCTGGTTTGCTCTCGGTGCCTGACACAGCGGATGTTGTGGTGACGATGGATTCTGATGGAGAACATCCCGCCACTCTCATTCCTGCTCTTTTGGATTATTGGAACGAGGGTCATCAAATTGTGCATACGGTACGGCTTGAAAGTGAGGAACTGCCTTTGATCAAGCGCGTGTTGTCCAAGAGCTTTTACAGAATTATTTCCAGAATCACTGGGGTTAAAATTCGGGCGGGTATGTCTGATTTCAAGCTTTGGGATGTGAAATTGATTCGCGAACTTGATGCATATTTCCCCCATTGCGGGTCATTGAGACTGTTTGCATCGTACATAGCACCACAGGGTCCCGTTGTCGAATTCAAGCAGGTTGTGATCCCAGGGCGGAAGTCGCGATTCACATTTCGCAAGATGCTGTCCCTTGCGATGCAGTCCGTGGTTTTCTATTCATCCTTTCCCATGCGGATAATCGGGTTGCTTGGAATCGCAAGCATGTTGGCTGGAGTCGCTCTCATCATCCATGTCTTAATTGCTTATGCCACTGGGAAACCCGTACAAGGCTGGGCCAGCACGATGATTGTGTTGGTCTTTTTTTGCGGGTTAAATACCTTATCGGTATACGTCCTGAGTGAGTATCTGTTGAGGATTTCCTTCAGAAGTAGGTTGCCGCAGTATGTCATCAGCAGGAGATTATGAATAGGCCAACACGAACTAACGACGACTCCCGCGATGTCGCGGGTAGCGACTTAGGATTACAATCAGCACAACCAACTAGCGGAGGGGGCGCCAAGTATCTCCCGCACTATATCATTATTTGCCTTTACGCTATCCTGACGATTGTGTTCACATATCCTATAGCATTTTCAGGAAATAGCGTCCCCGTTGGTGGAGACGCATTCCAATTCCTATGGAACCTATGGTGGTTCAAAGCATCATTATCCAGTCTATCTAATGTGTATCATACTCCATACTTGTTTTATCCAACTGGGTTAAACCTCGCATTGACGGCTCTCACCCCATTCAACTCGATCCTATCAATCCCTCTCCAATGGGTCTTCGGTTTGACACGCGCGTATAATCTATTGTGCTTGCTGTCGTTTCTCTTGGGCGGTTATGGCACGTATTTACTGGTCAAGCGTCTGACGGGGAACGGCTACGCAGGTTTCGTGTCAGGTCTAATCTTTATGTTTTGCCCGTACCACTTTGCGCATCATTTCGGCCACCTGAATCTTCTGGCGATCGAGTGGATACCTTTCTATGCGCTTTTTCTCATAAAGATGGTAAAAGAAAGCAAGCTGAGGAACGCCATATACGCGGCCATCTTCCTTGTACTGGCTTCATTGTGTGACTTTAACTACATGGTCTACTTGCTAGCGTTTACGGTTTTATATTTTGGAAATGTAATCGTCGTCAGCAAACCTCATGAGATGGCGCGTGATGTTACTAAACGGGCTGCAATATCGTTTGCCGTATTTTCGATCATGATATTTCCGTTCGCGTATCCCATGTTGAAAGAGCTGGCAATATCTCGGTCGAATTACATGTACGCCGGGGGCTCCGAGATTTATTCAGCCGACTTGCTCGCATTTGTCATACCTTCAGAGTTCCATCCTTTATTCGGGAGTGTTGTAAAGCCGATATATCATCACTTCACAGGTAATGTGGCGGAATATACCGTGTTTGCAGGATATACCGTGCTACTGCTGTCGCTCGTAGCGCTCTTAAAGACAAGAACAAAAGAGGTGTATTTCTG
>JBEKYJ010000026.1:0-27203 GCA_049511095.1 Verrucomicrobiia bacterium | reverse complement strand
ATGAGCGCCCCGTCGTCCCAAATAAAGCCGGCGTGCATCACGGGGAGGTAGGCCGCCACCGTCAGCAGAATGAGGAGAGCCACGCCAGCGCCCGGTGATCTCCATGCGTTCTTCATCGCATTGCCGATCTCTTCGCCACAGTTCCTGTCTTCCTCCTGTACATACTCTGAGCCGCCCGCCAGCCGTCAAGCTAAGAAGGGGTTGGGTAGTGTCCTGGTTTGAAATTCCGTCTTTCTCACGCAGACGACAGCGGCGTCTCGCAGGCTCGGCTCCAGACGGCTAGTGCCGCTTTCGGCTCCCAAACCTTGCCGCGACGGCTTTTCGTCCGACGCGGCTCTCCAAAGTACGCAATAAGAACGGATTAGGAATACAAAAGAAAAGCTTCCAAACCTTCCAAACCTTCCAAAGTACGCTAACGGGTTTTTGGGGAATGTGAGAGGGTTGAGAGCATGAAAACTATGATATCGGTAAATCGGATCGAGGCGAATCGGATGAACGCGCGCAAATCGACGGGGCCGAAGTCGGCGAAAGGCAAGGCGATGTCGAGGATGAACGTGTTCAAACACGGTCTGTTGGCGCGGGAGGTGGTGGTGCGGGGCTTCGGCTTCCACGACGGGGAACAGGCGAGCAAGTTTCAGGCGTTGCACCAATTGTATCGCGAGCATTTGGAGCCGGTGGGGCCGCTGGAGGAGATGATGGTGGAACGGATCGTGACGGCGTATTGGCGGTTGCACCGGGTATTGATTGCGGAGCGGGGCGAAATCCTGCGCAGTTTGGAGGAAGCCAGACAGATGAACCCCGTGGAGGATCCACACCGGCTTCTGATGACGCTGGGGCGGCTGCCGTGGGCGCACGATGCCGCGAGGGAGGTCTGCGCCGTCCGGAATAGCGTGCGGAAAGAAGGAGAATTGACCGAACCGATGCTGGCGCGGCTCCTGAAAATATTGGAAGGCCGGTCGACTATAATCACGAGGCTGCAGGAAGCGCAGGAGATCCCAGCGACCGAGGCGGAGGGGTTGTCGGCAGAGGCGCTCAAGGCAAAACGACAGGAGCGGTTATTGAAGTTCCTTGATGAGCAACTGGTCTGCTGCGAGGCGGGATTGCAGGAGATTGGGGAATTGCATGGATGGACCACGCAGGTGCGGCTGGACGCGTCGCTTTTGCCTGGGCGGAAAACTATGGACAGGATTCTGCGATATGAAACGAATTTGGAGCGGCAGTTGTACCGCGCGATGAATCAACTGGAGCGGTTGCAGCGGTTGCGCAAGGGGGAAGTGGTGCCGGCGCCGTTAGCGATCCAAGTGACCTAGCGATGGGTTGGCATGGAACTTTCCAAAAAGAGGTGGTTTTTACCAAACGAACCCAACTGAAAAATGTGGAAGTATTTTGGAATGAATAGGTTGGGGAAAAATACGAGTTGGGTTCGTTTTGCAGAAACGAGGAAAAAACGCGGAATAAATGGTGGAAAACAGCTCCGGGAGCTCCGAAAACGACTCGGAGCGGGGGTGGTTTGCCGCACGAACGAAGCCAAAACAAAGCCGATTTGCCGCGCACTGCGGTACCGCAGTGCGGGGTGCCGGATGGGGTCGAAACGGCGGCATATCTACACGGCAGGTTCCGACCTCAGAGCGAGGGCAGGGATCGCCAAACGGATACACTGCCAGGGGTTGCCGAAATCAGCCGAGCTTGCGCCGGAACCGCGACGCGCACAGCGCGAACAGCACGCCACCCATCGCGGCGAGAATGAGCAGGTGCGGCCAGAATTCCAGGAAGCCCGCGCCGCGCAGGATGATGGCCCGCATCAATTCGATGAAGTAGGTCGCGGGCAGCATCGTGCTGAACGCGTAGAAGATCCACGGCATCGTTTCGCGCGGGAAAATGAATCCCGAAAAGAAAATCGACGGCAGCAGGACCGTCATGCTCATTTGCATCGCTTCGTTCTGACTCTCCGCCCTGGTGGACACGAGCAAACCAAGGCTAACCAGCGCGAACACGTAGAGGAACGCGGCGGCGAAGAGCATGAGCAAGCTGCCGTGGATTGGCACGAAAAACACCCACCGCAGAATGGCGAACAGGAACAGCGCCATGGTCATCGAGACGCACAGGTAGGGCACGAGTTTGCCAAGCATCAAACCCCCGCGCGACAATGGACTGACCAGCAGATTCTCCAACGTGCCGCGCTCCCGTTCGCGCACGACCGACATGGCGGCCGCGAATACCGTCGCGATCTGCAGCGCCGTGCCGATGACCCCGGGCACAAAAAAGTTCGGCGCCCGCATCGACGGGTTGTAGAGCACCTGCGGGCGCACCTCGACGGGAAGCTCACGCCGGTCGGTTTCGCCCAGAAGAATACTGACCGAGCGCTGGAACCCCACGCCCAGCGCCGTGTTCAAGGCCTGCAGGGCGGTCGTGGAGTTCGACCCGTCGATGAGCACCTGCACGTTCGCCTTCTGCCCGGCGCGGAGTTTGCGGGTGAAATCCGGCGGAATCTGCAGGCCGGCGTACGCCTTGCCGCGGCGCACCATCGTCTCCAGCTCCGCGAGGCTGTTGACCTCTTTCACGACGCGAAACGTCTGGGTGTTCACGAACGCATCCACCAGTTGCCGGCTCTCGGCGGTGCGGTCCTCGTTGTACACCGCCATCGCCATGTGTTTCACGTCGTTGTCGAGCGCAAACCCAAACGCGATGATCTGCAGCAACGGCGGGAAGAACATAAAAAACAACGTCGTGCGGTCGCGGAAAATCACGATGAACTCCTTGTAGAGAATCGCGCGAAAACCGCGGAGAAACTTGGGCATCGTGAACATACTTATGACCGTCCTCCTGCGTGCTGCCTCGTCAACACCACGAACACGTCTTCCAGCGACGGCCCAATCGGCCGGATATCGACCTCGTGAATACCGGCACCCCCCAACGCGTCGCGGATCGATTGTTCCGACATCGCTTCCTCCACCAGCAGGTGCATGGATTGTCCAAATACCGTCGAGGCACGGATCCCACTAAGCTTGCGCACCGCACGCAAGGCCACCGTCACGTGGTCGCAGGTGACGTCCGGACGCTTCGTGCCGGGAGGATTCACCGCCGGCAACCGCTTCAGGTCGTCCGGCGAGCCGCAGATGATCAGTTGGGACATGTCGATGTAGCCGACATGCGTACAGCGCTCGGCTTCGTCCATATAATGCGTGGTGACAAACAGCGTCATCCCCGCGCTGGACAACTCAAAAAGCAAGTCCCACAACTCGCGCCGGGCGACGGGATCAATGCCTGCGGTCGGTTCATCGAGAAAGAGGACGCTGGGTTTGTGGACGAGCGCGCAGGCCATGGCCAGCCGCTGTTTCCAGCCGCCCGAGAGCAATCCGGCGCGGCGGTCCACATACGGTTCCAGGTGCGTGAGCGCAACCAACTCGTCGCGCCGCTGCTTCATCGCGGGCCCGCGCAAGCCGTACAAGCGCGCATAGAATTGCAGGTTCTCGTTCGCCGTGAGTTCGTCGTAAAGCGAGAATTTCTGGGACATGTAGCCGAGCGAACCCTTGATCTCATCCGTCTCGCGGGACACATCATGGCCGGCGATGCGGCCCGTGCCTTCACTCGGTTCGAGAATGCCACATAACATGCGGATGACGGTCGATTTGCCCGAACCGTTCGGGCCAAGGAATCCGAAGATGGACCGCTTTTCCACCGAAAAACTGACGTGATCGACGGCCGTAAAATCGCCAAACCTCTTCGTGAGATTGTCGCACTGGATCATGACTTCGGCCGGCATAAGCCCCCGAATCGAATGATTTGCCACTCTTGTGCTTTCACGTGACTATTCACTTACTGAACCGCCCGCAGTCTGGCCAGCTTGTTTTGCGTCCCGGCATAGTCAGGCTTGATCCGCAGCACCTGATCATACTGTCTGATCGCCTATTCGATCTCGCCGGACGCCTCCGAGGCCATCCCCAGATTGTAGTGTGCGTCGGCGAAATTGGGATCAACCCGCAGCGCTCGTTTCCAATGCTCAATGGCCTCCTGGGTCTTGCCAGCTTTCCACCAAGCAATCCCCATGTTGTTGTGCGCCTCAGCGCGATGAGGATCGATTCGCAGCGCTTCCTCGAGTTGCCCAATGGCCTCTTCGAGCCTGCCTGCTCGCACCAAGGCGGCCCCCAGATTGTTATGCGCGTCAGCGTAGTCGGGTTTGATCTGCAGCGCTTGCTCGAACTGCCCGATCGCTTCCGTCAACCTGTCCACACGACACAATGCGACCCCTAGATTGTAGTGCGCCTCAGCGAAATCGGGCTCGATCCGGAGCGCCTGCTCGTACTGCGCGATCGCTTCCGGTATCCTGCCCGCCCGCCCCAAGGCGGCCCCTAGATTGCAGCGCGCGTCAGCGTAATCCGGGTTGATCCGTAGCGCCTGTTCCAAGTGCTCTATCGCTTCCGGTATCCTGCCCGCCCGCCCCAAGGCGCCCCCTAGACTGCCGTGCGCCAGCCAATTGTCCCGGGTCACATCCAGAGCATGCCGAAACAGTGTCTCCGAGTCCTTCCAGTACTCGATCTGAACTCTGGACAGCGCCGCACACACCGCAAGCACTGCCACCGCAGCGACCCATGTAATCACTTTCAGGTTCCCCCGCTCCATCGCGCGGGACGGCACGCTCCAGCACAGCATCACGGTCAATCCAATCGACGGGAGATACGTGAAGCGATCGGCCATCGCTTCCCCCGAACCCTGGAACACCCCGATGACCGGCACCAGCATTCCCAGATACCAAAACCAGCCTGTGACAAGCCACGGCCTGCGCCGCGCCCCCCAAATCACCGCGGTTGTCACTCCGACCAGTCCAATGCCAGCTACCATCGCTGTTGCCACCGACAGTCCCGGCTCCAGCGGATACCACACGGCCAGTCCGGTCGGCCAAAGCATCTTCCCGATGTAGTCCGCATACGACAGCAAGGCGTTGGCGATCCTAGTTCCCGGCGACACCGAGATGAAATTCATTCCACCTCTCCCGGTCTGCCCCCCAAAAGTCACCACCGACGATGCGGCGGCCAGCGCCAACAACGGAAGCTTCTCGTTCAGCAACCGGCCCGGAGGTATGGCGACATTGTTACCGGCCACCACCGGCGGCACCCATCGCGTACGCCCCAGCGGCCAGTAGTCCAGCAATAGCAACACGAACGGCAGCGTCACCACCATCGACTTGGACATCAGAGCCAGTGCGAACAGCAAGAACACCGCCACGTACCGGGGCATGGAGAAGGGGCCGCGGACATAGCGGGTGTACGCGCCGAGTGTCAGCATGAAAAACAGACCGCTCAACACGTCCTTGCGTTCCGTCACCCAGGCCACCGACTCGACCCGCAAGGGGTGCAGCGCAAACAGCGCCGCCACCAAGGCGCAGCGCCACGGAGCGTGAGTCATCGACTGCAGGACCAGAAACAGCGCCACCACCGCTGCCGCATGAATCCCCACGTTCATCAGATGATGCCCGGCGGGGCGTAGCCGGAACAATTCGATGTCCAGCGCGTGCGACAGAAAGCTCAGAGGCCTCCAGTAGTCGGCATGTGGATCATGGTGGGTCAAACCCGCCGTAAACGCCCAGCGCACCGATCGCCAGGTGAGACCGCCCCCGATATTCGGATTGTCCGTCACGAACTCATCATCATCCAGATTCACGAATTCGTGATGACGCACGGGGAGATAGACACACACGGTGGCGATGACCAGAGCCAGAGATATGCACACCTGCTGGACAATCAGCTGCCGCTTGTACGAGGGAAGTGGAGTCATTTGAGTCGAAGGCGTCGGGACCACCGGCTCATGCGACTGGTCTTGATGAAAACCGGGTGACACGTTTGGGCTGTGACGTGGGGGTGATCCCCCTTGTTTGTAACCACAGTTCCAAGGTTCGACCCCATGAACCGCTTATGATACGTTAAAAGTCCCGCGGCAACCACCAACAACGGGATGAATTTCTGTCCTTTCACAAATTCTACGTTCTCTTCACTTCGGGATCGGCGGGACATTCGGGAAGGAAACATCGACTGACATCCCCGCGCGCAACTTGTTCGCATCGCTGGGTAGGCGAATTTTCACGCCGAAGACCTGCCGTACGCGATCCTCGACGGTCTGGACATTGCGCGGAGTGAACTCGGCGGCGCGATTGATTTGCTCGACCACACCCGTGAACTCATCGCGCGAGGAGTCGGTACGCACCTTCACCTGCTGACCGAGTTGAATAAGCCCCAGCCACACCTCGGGAATGTAGACGCGCACCCACAGGTGCTGCGTATAGAGAAGGGTCGCCACTTCACGATTGGCCCCGAGCACATCACCCAGCTTGACGCTTAACACCTCGAGCACGCTGTTGTCGGGCGCCACGATTCGCGTCTCGCGTAGTTGCGCGTCGCTCTCGGCGAGTTGCGCCTGTGTCTGCGCGATGCGTTCGGGTCGGGTGCCTTCCACGAGCAGGTCGTAGCGTTTCTTGGCGGCCTCGGCGCTTTGCTGGAGGCTCTTGGCGCGACTGGCGGCGTCCTCAAGATCCGTCTTCGAGTTCACGTCTTTCTGGAACAACTCTTGTGCGCGTTTCGCCTCCGACTCGGCAAATTCGAGTTGCGCGGCGAGCGACTCCCAATCGTGTTTGGCCGCATCGATCTCCGCGGGTCGCGGCCCGTGTACGAGTTCTTCGAGCAGCGCCGCCGAATAATCCCGGCGCGCGCGAGGCTCGGCGGGGTCGAGTTCGGCGATGACCTGCCCATTGGTCAGGAGGTCGCCCTCCTGCGCCTCGATCTTCTCAACCCGTCCGCCGTATCGCGAGGCGACATGCACCTCGTCCACTTCCACCGTGCCGGAAACGGAGCGCGTTCCCGCCAGGCGGCGCGACAACAGCCACGCCGCAGCCACAATGACCACAACCATCACTGTCGCAATTCGAATCGCTCGTTTCCGGTCCGCCACAAGCTCCTCCGTCCTTCGTCGCGAAGATAGCAGAGTGGAGCAACAAGACGAAAGCGGAAAGAGAACGTCGCCGGCGCTCGCGGGCCGCTTTTCGTTGACGGAGTTGCGGGTGGCCTGCAGAATCCCCCGTCATGCCGGCAGCGATCTGGAAGTGGGTGCTATTCAACGCATTTGTGCTGGGGATGCTGGTGCTCGATCTCTGCGTGTTTCATCGCCGGCCACGCGAGATGAAAGTAAAGGAGGCGCTGGGTTGGAGCGCGATGTGGATCGCGCTGGCGTTGGCCTGGAATGCCGGCCTCTACTTGACGCAGGGTCCGCATAAAGCGCTGGAGTTCTTGACGGGGTACTTGATCGAGGAATCGCTGAGTGTCGATAACCTGTTTGTGTTTCTGCTGATGTTCTCGTACTTTCGCGCCCCCAAACAGTACCAGCACGAAGTCCTGTTCTGGGGAATCATCGGCGCGGTGATGATGCGCGCCTTGTTCATCGCCCTGGGTGTGACCTTGATCCATCGATTTGACTGGATCATCTATGTCTTCGGGGCCGTGCTGATCTACAGCGGCATCCAGATGGCCCTGGAGAAAGAGAAGAAAATCCGTCCCGAGAAGAACCCGGTGCTGAAGTTGTTCCGACGGCTGATGCCGGTCACGGAGAAGTACGAGGGTGGAAGCTTCTTCGTGAAACGGGAGGGGCACCACTTCGCCACACCCTTGCTGGTCGTGCTGGTGATGGTGGAAACCACGGACCTGATTTTCGCGGTGGACTCCATTCCGGCGGTGCTGGCGATCACGCGGGATCCGTTCATCGTGTACACGTCGAACATTTTTGCCGTCCTCGGGCTGCGGGCCCTCTATTTTGCGTTGGCGGGCGCGATGAACATGTTCCACTACCTGCACTACGGGCTGTCATTGATCCTTGCGTTTGTGGGGACCAAGATGATTCTGTCCGCGTGGAACGTCGGAATCCCAACGAGCGCCGCGCTCACCGTCGTCGTGAGCATCCTCGCGCTGTCCGTCATCGCCTCGCTGATCTGGCCGAAACCCTCAGAGCAGTAGCATGCAATCGCCGTAGCTGAAAAACCGGTACCGCTCGCGGATCGCCTCCCCATACGCTTTCAGGATCAATTCACGCGACGCAAAGGCGCTCACCAACATCAGCAGCGTCGAGCGCGGCAGATGAAAATTGGTCAGGAGCACGTCCACATGACGAAAGGCGTGGGGCGGTCGGATAAAAATGTCGGTCGCACCTTCCCGTTCCTCCAGTTCGCCGCACGACTCCAACGCGCGAACGACCGTTGTGCCCACGGCCACCACCCGCTCCGCGCCGCGAATGACCGCGGCGGCCTCCGCCGAAATTACGAACTTTTCCGCATGCATCTGGTGCTCCTCGACATTCTCGACTTTCACGGGCCGAAATGTGCCGATGCCCACGTGCAAGGTGATAAAGGCGTGACCGATGCCTACGGACTGAAGTTGCTCAAGCATCGCCTCGGTGAAATGCAGCCCCGCGGTCGGCGCGGCCACCGCCCCCGGCTCGCGCGCGAACACCGTTTGGTAGCGTTCGCGATCCGTGTCCTGTAGCGGATGTCCACCCCTATCCGCCATGGCGCGTTTGATATACGGCGGGAGCGGCATTGCGCCATGCGCCGCCAGGTACGCCTCAACGTCGCCGGAGAAATGGAGCGTCCGTCCGCCAAAATCCGTTTCACCCTCGACGACGCCGCTCACGCCGTCTTCGAATTGCAGGGTCGCGCCCACCTTGGCCCGTTTCCCGGGCTTCACCAGCGCCGACCAGCGGTGGGGGCCCAGATTCTCGACGAGTAACAGCTCGACTTCGGGCTGGCGTGACCAAATGCGCGCGGGGATGACTTTTGTGTCGTTCAGCACCAACACATCGCCCGGCCGAAGGCAGTGACCGATGTTGCGAAACTGGTCGTGGCGAATCTCGCCCGTCGCGCGGTCGACCACTATCATGCGGGAGGCCGCGCGGTCGTCGAGCGGTTGCTGCGCAATCAATTCCGACGGCAGGTGGTAATCGAAGTCCGACGTCCTCATGGGAAACACTGTGCGACTGCGAGTCCGTTGTCGGTTACCGCTTCCCCAGCAGACGGAACAACAATGTGAGCAGGACGCTGATGAGCAAACACGTTGTCAGCGGGAAATACAGCTTGTAGTGCTCGCGTTCGACGCGAATGTCGCCGGGCAGTCTTCCGAACCACAGCGTTTTATCTCCGAGCCAGAACACGGCTCCGAGCACGACCAACGCCAGACCGACGACGACCAGAGCTTTGCCAATGTCGTTCATAAAAGCCGGTGTACGCCACCGCCCCGTATTATTTCGCGTAACGGGATACCATGCAAGCGCGCTTTCGATTTTGACCTGCAGCCCACAGAATTGGCGGGCTGTGACATCGCAACAATCTGACCGGGGTCGCACTCAAAACCTGCATTCCAGCCCCAAGGCGTGTTCGAGACGCCAGAGATACTCGTCCCGCGGGATCTCGTACGCGCCAAACTGCCGCAGGTGCGGCGTGACCCATTGCGTATCGAGCAGCACAAACCCCCGCGCGCGCAGCCGTTCCACCAACGCCACGAGCGCGACTTTGGATGCGTCCGTGGCTCGATGAAACATGCTCTCACCGAAAAACGCGCCGCCGATGGCCACGCCGTACAAACCGCCGGCCAACGACAAGGATGACGGACGAGGGACGCGGGACGAAGAAGCAGCTTTGGGGCGGAGTCGGGTTTCAATGCTATGCGCGTGACCGAGTCGATGCAGTCTGCAGTAGCTGTCGATGATCTCCTTGGAAATCCACGTCCCCTCTTTGCGCTTCGCGCACTCGCGGACAACGGTTTCAAAATCCGTATCCGATGTGACTTCGAATTTCCCCTGCTTCAGCACGCGCCGCAGGCCGTGCGGTATATGAAAGTGTTCGTCGAGCGGGATGACGGCGCGGGGATCGGGCGAGAACCAACCGATGTGACCCCGTCTGCCTGCCCTGTCTCCTTTGTCGGGATCCACGGCCATCGGGAAGATGCCGCAGCGATACGCCGCCAATAGCACGTCGGGCTCGATCACGACACGATTGTACTCACGCGTCGCCGTCGTTCCAAGACCGCATCGGCTTGTGACGACGCGAGCGCAATAAGACTATCGTCTCTCGCCATGTGGCGAGAGCCGACTTTTTCACCAACTCATCCGGCGCACCGATGTGACTTAGGGCAAGTTCGCGTTGACGGTCGAGAGGGTGTTGTTCACCTTTTGCCCCAGTCCTTGGAGGACGAGGATGGCCACCACCGCGATCAACGCCAGGATCAACGCGTACTCAACAAGGCTCTGGCCGGATTGCTTCCGGATCCTGCGACTGAGTCTCTTGAAGTATTTGCTCATATGCTTCCACCCGTTTTTTATCAACTCCATTTGTTGCTTTCGTCGCCCGTGACTGGAACAGAGCGACCCCACCCAACCGCCACGAATCCTACAGGAGGCATTGTGTCGAGAACAAGCATTTCTTGGCCTGTACGCCAGTTTAAAATTGAGAATCACGATTTCTCCATGGAACGAGTCGGTCGCCGTGCATCAATGTTTTCCACCGCGCTTGCGGCCTCGTGGCCCTCTTGGTAACCTTCCGTAAGGGCGTACACGAGGTTCCCTAAGCCCGCAGAAGGAGATCGGAGATGAAAACAGCAATTATGGCAGTCGCGCTTTTGATGGTGGCGGGAGTGGTAACCGCCCGGGAGACCCGCACCGAGGTTACCACGGCAACCACGCCCGCCGATGATGCCAAACCAAACAGCAACAAGGTGCCGGATGTGTATCCCATCGAGGGGAAATTCGAGCGCGTCCTAGTGCTCCACCTCAAGTACCAGACCGACTTGCTGGCCGGTCTGGAGAGCATGGTGAAGCAACAGAAGATCCACAACGCCGTGATTTTGTCCGGCATCGGATCGCTCCGGAGTTATCACTTCCACGTAATCAGCAATCGGTCGTTTCCTTCAAAGAATATGCACGTCGAAGACCCCGAGGGACCCGCTGACCTCGTGAGCATGAACGGATACGTCATCGACGGTCGCGTCCATGCCCACATGACCCTAGCCAATGCCGATAAAGCCTTCGGCGGCCATCTGGAACCGGGAACGACCGTGTTCACCTTCGCCATCGTGACGCTGGGCGTCCTCGATGATGGGGTGAACTTCAGGCGCTTGGACGACAAGACCTATCGGTAGCGCGGCGTCGATGCGCACTGGTCAGCAATGGGAAGCGCGAGCCCAGTGGCCATCAACCTGTCGCTTCCGGGGAGCGACACAGACTTGCGCAACGGGCCGGCTTGACGCACAATGCGCGGCTGCCGAAGGAATTCAGGAGATTTTCATGACGACATCAGCGACTTTCGAAGTAACGTTGGATCATCCGCAAACCAAGCTGCTTGACCAGTTGTGCATCGACACCATTCGCACACTCGCGATGGACGGCGTGCAGAAGGCGAACTCAGGCCATCCCGGCGCCCCGATGGGTCTGGCACCCGTCGCGTACTGGCTCTGGGAGAAATTCCTGCGACACAACCCGGAGAATCCCCAGTGGCCGAACCGCGATCGGTTTGTGTTGTCGGGCGGGCACGGTTCGATGTTGTTGTACAGCCTGCTGCATCTGACCGGCTACGATTTGCCAATGAGCGAACTGGAGCGCTTCCGTCAATTGGGCAGCCGCACCCCCGGTCATCCCGAATACCGTCTCACCGCCGGTGTGGAAACGACGACCGGACCGCTCGGGCAGGGATTCACCAATTCCGTCGGCATGGCCATCGCCGAACGCTGGCTCGCCGAACGGTTCAACCGTGACGGCCATGAAGTTGTCAACTACCGCACGTACGCCATCGGCGGTGACGGCGACATGATGGAGGGCATCTGTTCGGAGGCCGCTTCGCTCGCTGCGCACCTCGGCCTGCACAAACTGCTCTGGTTCTACGACAACAACAAGATCACCATCGAGGGCAAGACCTCGCTCGCGTTTAGCGAGGACGTCGCGGCGCGATTCAAGGCGTACGGCTGGTTTGTCCAGCATGTCGCCGACGCCAATGATCTCAAGGCGATCAACCGCGCCATCAAACGGGCGATCAGGCAAACCGAGAAACCTTCGTTTATCGTCGTCGACAGCCATATCGGCTACGGCGCGCCCACGAAGCAGGACACGGCCGGCGCGCACGGTGAACCGCTCGGGGAAGAGGAGGTTCGCAAAACCAAGGAGCGTTACGGCTGGCCGCCCGATGCAAAATTCCTCGTGCCGGACGAAGTCGCCAGGCACCTGCTCAAACAATTCCGTCGCGGGCGAAAACTGGAAAAGGAATGGCAGGCGAAATTCGACGCGTACGTGACGGCGAATCCAGCCCTCGCCGCGGAGTGGAAGCAAATGCAGCACCGCGAGTTGCCTGCGGGCTGGGACAAGGACATTCCGACCTTCCCCGCCGATCCGAAAGGTCTGGCTACGCGCGAATCCAGCAGCAAAGTGCTCAATGCCGTCGCCAAGAATGTCCCGTGGTTGCTGGGCGGCGCCGCCGACCTCGCGCCGTCCACCAAGACCCTGATCGCCAATGCCGCCAATTTCGAGAAGGGTTCGTACAGCGGTCGCAATTTCCACTTTGGCGTGCGCGAGCACGCGATGGCCGGCATCGTCAACGGCATGGTGCTCAGCAAACTGCGCGCGTACGGCGCCGGCTTTTTGATTTTCTCCGACTACGCGCGCGGCTCGATTCGGTTGGGGGCGGTCATGGAGTTGCCGGTGCTTCACATTTTTACGCACGACAGCATCGGCGTCGGCGAAGACGGGCCCACGCATCAACCCGTCGAGCAGCTCATGTCACTGCGAGCCATCCCGCATATGATCGTCATTCGTCCCGGCGACGCCAATGAAGTCGCCGAAGCCTGGCGGGTGATGATGGAAGAGAAGAAACACCCCATCGTGCTCGCCCTTACCCGGCAAGCGGTTCCGACCCTCGACCGCACAAAGTACGCGCCCGCCTCCGGCCTGCGTCAGGGCGCGTACATCCTCAGCGATTGCCAAGGACAACCGGACATCATCCTCATCGGCACCGGCTCGGAGTTGCAGTGGTGTGCCGATACCGGCGAAAAATTGAAGGTGGACGGCGTAAAAGCGCGCGTCGTCAGCATGCCGTCGTGCGAGTTGTTTGATCGCCAACCACCCGAGTATCGGGAGCGCGTGCTGCCATCGTCCGTGCGCAAACGTCTGGCCGTCGAAGCGGGCGTGACGTTGGGTTGGCAGAAGTACGTAGGCTTGGACGGCGCGGTGGTCGGTCGCGACGGATTCGGCGCGTCGGCCCCGGTCAAAGATGTGATGAAACACTTCGGGTTCACCACGGAAAATGTCTACAACGCCGCGAAGGCCCTGCTCGCCGTTTAGGCCGGCGCACCCAGATTCGATTTAGCGATTCGTTGGGCGTTGGGCCGCCAACACCAAGCGCTGCCACCACCAGACGATTTTGCCGTCTTCTTCGCCAAGACGGAAGAGGTTCCGCGCTTCGGGTGGCGCGCGGTGAACCAGTTCGAGAACTTTGGCGCGATTTTCAGGCGTCGTGCCCGCGGTGTCGAAATACCAGTTCAAGTCCGGCTGCTTGAACGGTTGAAGTTCGGAGAACACGACCCGCAAGCCAGCCTCCTCGCAAAGCCGCGTCCAACTCCCCTGACTCAGAAACCGGTGATGACTCGGGTCGCGAAGCTTCTCGGCGGTATGAATCCATTGCTCCGCGACAGGCTGGTTGTCCTCGATGGAGCCGTCGATCAGAAGGAATGCACCACCGGGATTGAGGACGCGGGCGGTTTCGCGCACGAATGCGGCTGGATCGCTGAAATGATGGGCCGCCACGCGACACGTCACAAGGTCGAACGTGTTGTCCGGGTACGGAAAGGATTCGGCCGTGTGTTGCCGCGTTTCGACGCGGAATCCCCGCTCGCGCGCGCTGGCGGCGGCGCGCTCGAGCATCGCGGTGGAAATATCGGCAAGGGTGACCTGCCAGCCGGCGCCTGCCAGGCAAAGCCCCGTATGCCCCGCGCCGGTGGCGACATCGAGAGCCCGGCCCGGTTTCAGCCCCACCAACCGCCTCAGCGCATCCTGGACATCGGATACGTCCGATAAAATATGCCCTTGGCCGTAGCGGTCGCTCTGGCGGTCAAACTGTTGCTGGGCCGCACGTTGAATCGGATTCATGATCTAGGTACGCATTGTGCTGCTATGACGGCGTTAATGCAACTGTGCACATATAGGACCATTGCAAATCCAAAGGCTTTTCGTTACAGTCCCGCGCGATGAAGAAGACCCTTCTTTTGTGCGTCTTGTTTGCGCTACAGTTTTGCCGTGTGGCCAGCGTCTGGGCGGCTGACGATCCGGGCGATAAATTCCTCGAAGCGTACTTTCTCATTCAGGAGGGCGACACCGCCGAACGTCAAACCGATGCGATCAAGGCGGTCGCGAAGTACAACGCGGCGCTGGAGATTCTCGCCGAGATCAAGGCACAATCTCCCGACTGGAACCCGCATATCATCGAGTTTCGCACCAAGTACATCAACGAACATCTTGCCGCACTGAAACCGAAGCCCGTGCCGCCAGCTCCCGAGAAGCCGGCGCCCCACGTGGAAGCGCCTCTTACACCTGCGACACCCGTTCCACCTCCTGCACCGGCAACACCGGCCATGCCCGAGACGCCACCCGCTCCCGTTGCGCCCGTGACGCCTGCAGCGCCTGCGGCACCCGAAGCACCACCGGCTCCCACGGCCCCTGCCGCGCCTGCCACAGCCGCAGTCCCGACTGCGCCCGTTGTGCCTGCCACGCCCGAAGCGCCTACGACTACCGCGCCTCCCGCTACTTCCGCCGTGCCTGCCATGGTCGAAACACCACCGGCTCCCGCCGCGCCCCCAACGCCTGCCGCGCCTGTGCCAACGGTCGAGAATGATCCAATCAAGCAATTGACTGCCGAGTTACAACGAGCCCGCGAGCAGGTTCAACAGTTGGAAGAGGCACGCAATGAATTGAATGCCAAACTTCAGGAGCAGCTCGGCAAGGTTGCCACGACGCAGACGAACCCGCAGATTGAAGAGCTTCTCAAGTCGAACCAGGAACTCGCCGCCAAGCTCGCCACCGTACAAACCCAGATCGCCGAAGCGCGAGAACGCGCCGCGGCGGCCATTCCCGCGCCAGCTGCACCTCCGCCAGTCGCACCCACCCAGCCGTCCGAGGTGGAGCAGTTACGCACGGAACTCGCCCAGACCCGCGGCGAATTGCAGCACGCGAAGGAAGAACTTCAGGATACGAGGGTCCAGTTGGATACGACCAAGCAAGCTCTCGAAAAGGCACGGGCCGACAACGCGGAGATGCGCCATTCCTACGAGCAGGTCATTGCTCAACTTACCGATGCCAACAAGAAGCTTTCTTCCGCCAAGGCCGCCAGCGACAAGGATGATGAAATCATCCGCCAACTGCGGAAGGAAAACGCGTTGCTGCGCATCATCGCCGAACGCAAAGCCTCGGCGTCCGTTGCTCCCACAGAAAATGAAGAGAGCGCGGGCGGCGGCCCGTCCATCCCCGAGCTTCGCGGCTGGCGTCCTCGTGCGCGACCGCAGACGGTCGCCAAGCAGCAACCCAAGCCGGAAGAGCCCAAACCTCAGCCACAGCCGCAGCCGCCACCCTCCGCGATGGAAGAGTCGGGCCGCGGCAAACTGGTCGCCACGTTGACTTCGCCGAAGAAGACCGAACCGCCGCCGCCACCGACACCGGAAAAGATCGTTGTCACGCCGGCCAAGACACAGACAAACGCGCCTGCCAAGCCTGTGACGACACAGAAGAAGACAACACCGCCGCCGCCTTCTCCTGCACCAACAAAGGAAACCGCAAAGGCGCCAGAAACCGCGCCGAAGCCGAAGGCCAGTGAAACACCCGCGGTAGCGCCGGCACCCGCGCCGGCACCGCCCCCTCCCAAGGCGGACGTGCGTCAACTACTCAATGAAGGCCGCGCCGCGCTCGCATTGAAGGCTCTGGATACCGCCTCGGCAAAGTACACCGCCGTGCTCGAAATGGATCCGACGAACGTCGTTGCTCTTTCCAGCCTCGGTGCGGTCCGCTACCAGCAGAACCGGCTGGACGAAGCCGAACAGTATTTGCGCAAAGCGGTCACGGCCGCGCCCAACGACAGCACCACCCGCTCCTTGCTCGGCGTGGTTTTCTTCCGCAAAGGGCTGATCGAGGACTCGTACTCCGAGCTGAACCGGGCAGTCGCGCTCGATCCGCACAATGCCGAAGCGCATAATTACCTCGGCATCGTTCTCAGCCAGAAAGGTTGGGCGGCTTCGGGCGAACAGGAGATTCGCCGGGCGATCGAGATTAACCCGCAGTATGCCGACGCGCATTTCAACCTCGCTGTCGTGTTCGCCAAGCAACACACGCCAAACGTTGAACTCGCCCGCTATCACTACAAGAAAGCCCTCGATCTTGGCGCGCCCCCGGACATCCAACTCGAAGCCTTGTTGAAGAAATTATCCGAGAAGCCCGCTATGCCCGAGAAGCCTGATGTGCCCGAGAAGCCCGCTGTGCCCGACGCCGGTGAAGCGCCAAAACAGTAGGATTACACGGGCGACCGATGGTCTGAGACTACGGCGGGGCGAATGAAGCGCAACGAAGACGCTCTCAGGTTGGGAGTAGAATCCGGAACGTCGTCCCTCGTTGGGGCTTGCTGTCGACTTCAATTTTTCCGCGATGGGCCTCGATGATTTTCTGGACAATGGCCAGGCCGAGACCGGTCCCGTGCGATTTTGTGGTGAGAAACGGCTCGAAGATTTGTTTTTGTTTTTCCGGCGCCATGCCCATGCCGGTATCCGTGAACGAGAGCACCACCGCCGTCGATGGCCCCCGATGGACTGCCGACGAGACGGTGAGTTTTCCGCCCGCCGACATGGCATCGGCCGCGTTAAGAATGAGGTTCAGGCACGCTTGCTCGATCTGGCCGCGATCGGCGCGCACCTTCGGCAACTCATCACCAAGTTTCCTCACCAACTCAATCTTCTGGTGTTGAAGCTTCTGTCGGGTCAATAACAAAACGTCGTCGAGCAGTTCGTTCACATCCACCAGTTCAAATGTTGGTTCGGTCGAACGCGCGTAGCCCAGAAGATGGTCGACGATTTTGTTCAAGTGATCCATTTTTTCCGACATGACTTCCGCGTCGCGCGCACGGGGGTCGTCGGGCGGGAATTTCAGGTCGAGCGAGTGGAAGAGCATCTTCATTACCGTGAGCGGATTGCGAATCTCGTGGGCGACCTCGGCCGCGAGAAGACCGAGCGTGCTGAGCCGCTCGTTGCGGCGAAGTTGTTCTTCGACATCGACAATCTTCTCGTGAAGCCGGGCGTTTTCGATGGCGATGGCCGCGAGATTGGCCAGTGCAGAAAGGGTTTTTACATCCTGGTTCGAATAGTGATACGGCACGGCGGTGTACACATTGAGCGCGCCGATGGTGGTGTCCACGACGATCAACGGCACGGACAGCAGTGAGACCAACCCCTCCTTGCGCGCCATCTCGGTATGCCGATACTCGTCATGCTCCTGCACGTTGTAGACGCGGAGCGGCTTGCGGCGATGGACAACGAAGCCGATCAGGCTGTCGGCCACCGGCAACGGCGGCTTGCTCAGGTACTCGGCGCCGGCGCCGTGGCAGGCGTGAAGCTCCAACCGATCACGCGTCGGGTTGAGCAGCATGAGCGAACAGACCTTCGTGTCCATCAAGCGGCACGCGTCGCGGGTGACGCGTTGGAGGATCTCCTGCAGGTTGAGCGAGGAGATGACCGACTGCGCGACGGAGAAAAGCGATTCGAGTTGACGCGCGTTGTGGGCCACCGCCTGGTAGAGCCAGGAATTTTGGATGACCTGGGCGGATTGATTGGCGATGGCCACAAGGAGATCCTCATCTTCGGCGCTGAAGGCGTCGCGTCGCGTGGAGTCAACGTTCAGCACCCCGATCAACGTGCCCTCGACAAGCAGCGGGACGGCCAGTTCGCTGCGGATGTCCTTGCGGACCGAAACGTAGCGCGGATCGGCCGTGACATCCGGGACGCGCAACGGCTTGCCCATCTTCGCCACCCAGCCCGTCACGCCGCGGCCGATGGCGAGTTTTGTTTGCTGCGCCCGTTTGCTCAGGCCGATGGCGACTTCAATCTGGAGGAGTTGTGTGTGGGGATCGATGAACACCAGCGACCCGCTGGTGGCCTGCATGACGCGCGCGGCCTCAGCGAGAACGCGATTGAGAACCTCCTTCGGATCCAGCGAGGAATTGATGACGCCGCTGACGCGGGCCAGAACTTCGAACTGGCGGAGCTTGCGTTCCTGTGAAGTCGCGGCGCGGGGCATGGTCAACTCGCCAGGAGATGGATGGCCGTTTCAAGTTTGGAGCGGATGGCGGCCAACCGAGTGGAGTCGGTAATCTTGTTGCCGAGCTGGTCCTGCACGTAGAACGTGTCGATGGCCGCGCCTTTTTCCGTGGAAGCCTTGGCAAAGCTGATGTCGAGACCGAGTTCGCTGAGCGTGTGGGTAATCGTGTAGAGGAGGCCGAGGCGGTCCTCGGTCTGGATTTCGATGATGGTGCGGCCTTTGCTGATGTCATTATCGAAGTTGATGACCGTCGGGATGCGCACTTCGCGAATCTTCGGGGTCTCACCTCGAATCGAGCGCAGGCGCTTGAGCATGTCGTGCAGTTCGACCTTCGCGCGATTGCTCAACATCCGTTCCAGCGTCCCCTCAGCCGTCTGGATCGCACGTTGGTCGGTCACCGCGGTGAGGTCCTTGTCACAAACGTCGAAAACGTCGAGGACAACATGGTCGCCCCTCGTGTAGATGTTGGCGCGCAGGATGTTCAACTCCGCGGACGCGAGCGACCCGCAGATTTTCGAGAACAGTCCCAGCCGATCCCACGTGCAGATCGACATCTGCGAATAGCTCTGGGCGGGGAACGATTGCCAGTCGACCACCGGCACGAGCGCATCCTCGGCTTCCTCGACTTCGAGTTGCCGTGCCAGGAAGCGGTGAATGATCATCAGGTGGCGGGTGATTTCGGCCGCGCTCGTATTGATGTAGTAGCTCGCCGGCATCAGTTCGAAATGCGAATAGATCTCTTCGAGCGGCAACTGGCCCTTCAGCTCGGCACTCACCTGCCCGTAGAGTTGCTCGATGCGGCGTGAGAGTATGTCTCGGGCGCGCTCGGCACCCGAGAGCGTTTGCGTCGTGCGCCGATACAGCTCCCAGAGCAGCGCTTCCTTCCATTCCGTCCACGTCTTGATGCTGGTCCCAGCCGCGTCCGCAAAGGTGAGCAACATCAATGTGTTGAGGTTGACTTCGTTCTTCACAATGCGCGCCGTCGCGTCGATCGTCGCCTGGTCGTCGAGGTCACGGCGCTGGGAGAGCATCGACAGTTTGAGGTGGTCGCGCACGAGGAACAGCAACTGGGCGGTTTCATCGGTGCCCAGGCGCAAGCGTTGGGCGACTTTGCGCGCCATTTCGAGACTGGCTTCGGCATGATGGTCAACGTTGGCGGCTTTGCCGACATCGTGCAGCAGCAGCGCGAGGTAGAGCACGTGCGGACGTTCGAGTTTCTGGAAAACCTTCTTGTAGTTGGCGTGCGGCGGTTCCGTGGCGTCGATGATGCGGTCGAGGTGCTCGATCACCTGGAGGGTGTGTTCGTCCGCCGTGTAGCGGTGAAAGAACTCGTGCTGGACCAAACACGTGAGACGGCCAAATTCCGGAACATACTTGCCAAGGAATTCCACCTCGTGCATCTGGCGCAGGATGCGGGCGACCTGTCCCTTGTGCTGCATGATGCCCAAAAACGTGTCACGCGCCTCTTGTGAGCACTGGAACGAGCGGTCAACCAGTTTCAGGTTCTGCCGAATCTGCGACCGCAACTCGGGACTTAGCTCGATGTCGCGTTGTCGCACGTAGCGGAACAGTCGAATCAGGCGCAACGGGTCTTTCCGGAAAATCGTCGGCTCGCCCGCGGAAATCAGGCCGTCGCGAATCACAAACCCGTCCAGCTTCTCTTCCTTGCGTGAGCGGCGTAGCAGTGCGCCGAGTCGTGATGGTTTCGACGGCTTGAGCGCCATGCGGTCGGCCAGCGCGTTCGTGAGCAAAAAGATGTTGCGGGAGTGCCTGTAATAGTCGCGCATGAACGCTTCCGTGCGCCGCAGCAGGTCGTGCTGACGGTAGCCGAATTCCGTGGCGATTTGCGGTTGCAGTCCGATACCGATGATGTCGCAGGCGCGATTGGTCATGTAGTGCATCGAATTGCGGACGCGCAGGACGAAGTCGTACGCCGACTCGAGTTGGCGTTGTTCCGTTGATTCGAGAAAGTTGCGCTCTCGCAATTCTGAAAGCTTCCGACAGCCGTACTTGAAAAATGCCATCCAGATCAGGTTCTGAAAGTCGCGCAGTCCGCCGCAGCCGCCTTTCACATTCGGTTCCTGCAGGTAAACCGTGTCGCCGAATTTCTCATGGCGCACCTTCTGATCCTCGATGCGCGCGGCAATGTATTCGTCTTCGTGGCCCTTGACGCATTCTTTAACAAGGGTCTCGCGAAACGATTCATAAATCTTCTCACTGCCAATGAGCAGGCGTGATTCAATCATGGAGGTTTTCGACTGCATGTCCTTGTTGGCCTGCGTGACCGCCTCGCCCATCGAGCGGGTGGAGTGGCCGACTTTGAGGCCGACGTCCCAAAGCATGTAAAGGACTTGCTCGACCATCTCTTTGAGGTACGGATGGTGTGATGCGGAGCGGCCCGGTGAATCGTGCAGAAACATGATATCGATGTCGGAGTACGGGCTGAGTTCGCCACGGCCGTAGCCGCCGACCGCCACGAGGGCGACGGGCACGGCATCGTGGGAATGGGTTTGGCGATAATTCTCGTCCGCCGCCTTGAACACGTGACACAACACCACGTCCATGACGTGAGCCCGACCCTGCGCGATTTCGCGACCACCTTCACCGGCGCGATGCAACAGGCGTAAGCGATGTTCCTCAACCTTGAGGAACTTCTTGTAGACGGTGAGGATCTCGGCAGGGCGCGCCCCGGATTTCAAGACCAGCCGCTCTTCGGCGTGTCGCAATACCTTTTCGAGATAACCCTGCTGAGCCATGAGTCAACAATACGGAACAACACCCAGCCGGGCAAGTTGAAATGCCCTGACCGCAAGCAGTTGGGCATTACGTAACCGCAACGCCACCAAGTTGTGACGGGCGACGAGTTGACAGGGCGCGTTTTTGAGCTATTGTCAGGGCAAGTTTTTCCCCCTCAAGGAGGGGGGGTAGAGATGACGTTACGACACAGAAAACAAGATCCTTTGGCTGACGTTTTTCGGTCCCAGCAAGAGGAAATCAAGAAGTACAAGTGGATCGAAAGCGAGAAGTTGGGCAGGGACATTGGTTGGGAGCGCGCGTCGCGGGAGTGGTTGCAAAAACACTTTCCCGGCTGGAAGCAGGATCGGTGGAACCGGTTCGTCCAAGAGGCGCTTCACATCCAGGAAAACCTGAACTAACGTCGCGTCCACCCGCTGACAACGCGCCGAAGCCCCGCTTTGTCGGAGCGGTACAGCATTGCGGACAGGCATGGAAGCGTGTACCCTTGTCCGCATGATCAAGCTCGGGGTCAACATCGATCATGTCGCCACCCTGCGACAGACGCGCTACCGCTTTGCCCAGTACACAGCGGGGAACCCGCGCGAGGTGTCCGGCGCGATTCCGGAGCCGGATCCTTTGTGGGCCGCAATCGAGGTGGAACTGGCCGGCGCCCACGGCGTCACCGTCCATCTGCGGGAGGACCGCCGCCACATCCAAGATCGCGATGTGCGATTGATTCGACAGGCCATCCGCGCGCGCCTAAACCTGGAAATGGCCGACGTGCCTGAGATCGTCGCTTTCGCCGAGGAAGTGCAGCCCGATGAAGTGTGCCTCGTGCCCGAAGAACGGCAGGAAGTCACCACTGAGGGCGGACTGAATGTCGCCGGCGCTTCCAAATCGCTCGCGCGAACTGTCGCGCGCCTGAAGAAGGCGGGCATCGCCGTCAGTTTGTTTGTGGATCCCGACCCGCGACAGATCCGTGCGGCAGCGGAGGCTGGCGCGGGTTTCATCGAATTGCATACAGGCGCGTACGCGAATTCGCGCCATGACGCCGAGGAAGCCACGGAGATCAAGAAACTGAGGGTGGCCGCCGAGTTGGCCCATAAGCTCGGACTGCGCGTGAATGCAGGACACGGTTTGAACTACCAGAATACGCCCGGAATTCTGGCAGTGCCGCACCTAGAAATGCTCAACACGGGTCATTCCATCATCGCACGCGCTGTCTTCGTGGGGTTGCGGCAAGCCGTCGGTGAGATGCTGGCGCTGATGAAGCCCAACTCGCGATGAAGATCGAAGGCGTGAATATCCTCGGCACGGGCGTCGATATCGTGGAAACGGCCCGCATTCAGGATTCGCTTGATAAATTTGGCGAGCGATTTCTGAACCGCTGCTTTTGGCCCGAGGAAGTTGTGTACTGCAACGGCATGAGATTCCCCGCGCTGCATTTCGCCGCCCGCTTCGCGGCAAAGGAAGCGATCTCCAAGGCGTTCGGCACCGGCATTGGTCATCACCTCGGTTGGAAGGACATGGAAATCCGCAAGCGCGACAGCGGCGAGCCGTACGCCGTGCTGCATGGCAAAGGCGCGGAATTGGCCAAGGCGCGCGGAGTGATGGAGGTGTTCGTCAGCCTCTCCCATTGCAAGGACTACTCCGCGGCGCAGGCCGTGATTGTGGGCCGGGCCCCGTCAACGGGCACACATCAATAGCACCGTACCCACGCCTGTGAAGATCGCGTTGGTCATCCACGCCGCCGCCACGGGCGGGATGCGACCGCCTTCCCCGAGCGCGAGGGTGATGTTGTTGAGGAAATAGAAAGCAACGACGAGCGTGAGGGCCGTGCCCACACCGAGCAAAGGTCCACTGCGGCTCACGCGCATGCCCAGCGGAATCCCCATTAACACGACGATCAGGCAGGTCAGCGGGAATGCGTAGCGGTAGTGGAGATTGACTTCGTATTTTGCCAGGCCCGTCAGGTGATTCGCGCGCCGTTGGGTGCGGATATAGCGGCGAAGTTCGCTGGTCATCAATTCGTCGGGCTTCTTGCCTTCGACCGCGAGACGCTTTGGTGATTCCTTGAACGCGGGGAAGTTTGTCTCGCTCACGCGCACGACCAAGGGTGGGGTCTGGCGGTGATCATACACGTCCGCATTGAAAAAATGCCACCGCCCATTGATCCAGCGCGCACTCTCGGCGTACACGTCGATTTCCGGTGTGCCGTCTTCCTTCCGGTCGTGGACCTCGGCATTGTCCATCTCGAACCGGCGCGTGTCGAAGCGGCGCGCGTACCAGTCGCGGTGCTCGCTGGAGTCCGCGAAGAAGAAACCATCCAAAACGTCACGCTCCCCCTTGCCTTTCACGGAGGCGCGCAATGCGTCGGCATGCTCACGGGCGTGTGGGACGAAGACTTCGTTGACGGCGAACACGGCGCCGGTGGCCATCAGTCCAATGGCGAGCAAGGGCATGGCCAGCCGCGCGAGGCTGACGCCGCTGGCCCGCATCGCGGTCAATTCGTTGTACTTGCTGAGGTTTGCCAGACAGAACAGCAATCCCAGCAGCAGCGCCATGGGCATGATCTGCACGAACATCCCCGGGAAAAGAATCAGGTAGTAATGAACGACGGTGGTGAAGCGCGCGTGGCCCTCGATGAATTCGTCCAGCGTACCGAAGAGATCAATGACAATCATCAGCATGGCGAACGCGTCAAAGCAGTAGAGCAGCGGCCACGCGAATTCGCGCAACAGGTATTTGTCGAGAATCCGCACGCGCTGGAGATTAGGGAAACGAGTGCGCCCCCGCGAGGAAAAAAGCGTGGGGCGTCTCAGTCCTTCAACTGGTACACGGCGCGCGTAACCCGCTGGGCCTCAGGCATGAGATTCAGAATGCGCAGGATGTAGCCCGTGCCTTTGCGGCTGTGGGGCTGCATTCGCTCGTTGTACAAGCGAGTCAACTCGTGGAAGTGGACGGGTTCCTGGCGACTGCGCAGGATGTCGGCGATTACCAGCGGCGCCCCGACGAGCGGGATGAAGTACCGACGATCCACCGTGCCGCTGATTTCCGGATGATGATCCAAAAGCACGGTCACCAATCGCGGGCGTTGGCCGTTGAGGAAACTGAGGTCGTCCGAAACATCGGCGAGAATCCTCTCGAACGGGATGGGTTCCTGAGCGCCGTTTAGAAGCTGCAGAATCTGTTTCTCGACGTGGTTCAGGACGTGTTCCGGCAACACGGAGAAATAGTCGTAGCGGAACGTAATTCGCTCCAGCGTCTCGCTGAGCAATAAAAGCACGCCCCAAGGTTGGTATCCACCCAATATCGGATCATCCGACCACTCGCTCAACTCGGTTGTTGTTACGACGCAACTACCGGACAGGATGCGGTTGGCCCAGTAGACTTCCTGGCTTTCCGCCACAGCGCGAGCGAGTTGCGACCGCAGGGCCGCAATGGCTGATTCCTCGATTTGTCGCACGCGCTCGCGGGTGACACGAATGCGCATCCGGGCGATCTCCTGCAATGTGCGCCGTTTCATGTGCGGACGGAACAACGGGTCGGTCAAGCCATAGCGTTGCTCAATGACGAAGACCTCTTGAGTGTTGAGAAACTCCCGTAATAACCCGCGAAAAGTGGGAACTTGGCCGTTGCCAGCTTCCAAGCGACGCGTCCAGTTGAAGAACCAGCGAACGTTTTCGAGGGAAGTCGCGCCGAAATTGGTCAGGTTAAGAAGTTGCTGATCGCCCCAACTGCGGAGTTGCCCGATGTCCTTGACGCCCGTTTGCTCGAGACAGTGGACAACACGCGCGCTCAGCCCTGATTTGGCTATCGGCCAATTGTCAATCGCTTGACGCGTAAGTTGATGTGGCTTAAACCGCTGCATAAACAAAACTGATTCCCCGCTACATACCTTAGGTCAACCATAAGCATCTATAAGTTGTGTCCCAAGAGACCCGTTGCTGCTACTGGTGGTATAAAAACCCAACACCTACTTGGAATACAAGTATAATTTTGTAGCAACTTCCGGCTATGACTACCTCTTGCTATCCCAAGGCGCAAAGATGGTTTTTTGTTTCAATCTCCCTGCAGGCGACGGTAAGATGCGGGCATGGAGCCAGTCTTGCCAAAGCTCGTTGAAGACGCCTGCCGGACACTGCAAACACTGGCTCTTCAAGAGGATACGTTTCAAAGGATCGCTGCCGCAGTAGTTACCACATTGAAATCCGGCGGCAAGATTCTCACCTGCGGCAATGGGGGCAGCGCCGCCGATGCCTTGCATCTGGCCGAGGAATTGGTCGGGCGCTTCCGGGGTAACCGCCGTTCCCTCCCTGCCGTGAGCCTGGCGGCTGATGCAACGCTCCTGACCTGTATTGGCAACGACTATAGCTTCGATGAAATCTTTTCGCGGCAGGTTGAAGGGTTGGCCAGCGTGAACGATCTGCTCGTGTGCTTTTCGACAAGCGGGAATTCGCCAAACATCCTTCGCGCGATCAAGGCTGCGAAGACCAAAGGTGTGAAATCCGTGGCGTTCCTCGGCAAGGGTGGCGGCAAGTCAAAGGGGAAGGCCGATTTCGAGATACTCGTCCCCAGTTCTGATACCGGGCGCGTTCAAGAGGCGCACACGTTGATCTTGCATGCGCTCTTGGAGGTAGTCGAGCGCGAGGTTACGGCGTAGACGGTTTTGCTGCCGGTGCGGGCGGTGTTGCCGGCGGCGCTGGTGCTCGTGGCGGTGTCGTAGCTGCGCTTTGAGCCCGCATCTGCATCTCAACCATCGGCGTCATGTCCATGACTGGTGCGTTGGTGGGCGGGCGATAGACAAATGTCGAGTCGGGCACGTCTGGATTGAACTTCAGATTCTTGAATTCCATCGTCATGAAACTGTTTGTCTTGGATTTGTCGTATTGTTCCAAGCGATGCATGAACCCGTCGTTTTGGCCGATCAAGACACGCATCTTGCCGACCAGACTGGCGAGCCTTGCCACCTGCTGATTGGTAAGCGCGGCTTGTTTCCACGTCCCCTCCAGCACGTACATCGGTTGCCCTTCGAATTGCTCTGCCTTGGCCACCGTGAAGTCGTACAGGGCTTTGCTCAATTCCCATTGTTTACTGGGATTGAATTGGTCGAGAGGGTTGATGCTCAGACCCGTTTGGGCAAAGGTGTTGCTGCCGATTCTATTCATGTCAATTCTCATAATCTGGGGCTGAGCGTCCGTCTGCACGACCTGCCACATTATTCCGTCTTGCCCCATGATCGTGGTCAGCTTGCTCTGCTGCCCCATCATCGGCATGTCGAGTTGCATCCACATACTGTGCGGAAGTTTCTGCACCATCTGACCGTTCATGGCCACTTGACTGCCCATCATGTTCACGACTTGATTGCAATCCGCCGACCACGTTTTGTAGGCGCTCGTCTTTGAAGCTGAAAAGTCCACTATTTCCTGAGCGGTCTTCAGTCCTTGCGCTCCGGCAACGGTGGCGAATGCCATCAGCAAAATACTCGTGGCCAGTGTGGCGTTTACTTGGTGAAAGCGTTGCATGAGCATCCCCTTTGTTAGTGGTGGGCGTGAGCGTACCACGCGAGTGGGTGCAGCGCAAGCGTCCCGCGGATTTTTCCGTCGCGAAGGCGACCTTCACGCTCGATGTCGGTGATGCGCCACTTGCCTTTCAGTTGGATGCCAAGGGGCCTGGGGTCAACCAACGCGGAACCGTCAAGCTCTCATACAACAAGAAGACTGCCATGTGGACATTTGCCGGCAAGCTGAAGGGGGATCTGCAAGCCGCGTGGACAGAGCATGGGCTGACCAATCAAATCATCATCAACGGCGAACTCACCATTCCCGTGCTGTTGACGCTCCAAGCAAACACTACGGCGGTATTGGATGCCAACCCCTCACTCAGTTACACGGACAAAGCGGGCACCTTGGGCGTCGCCACATATGTGCCCGTGAATTGACCGCCTAGTGTCAGTCTTGGCGGGCCCGCCTCACAGGGAACCAGTTTTAGGGATCGATGGGTAGATCGTGACCCCCTTTGGGGTAATGGGGGAAGTATTGGCTATGAAGTGAGCCGAGGTCAAGACAGCGCCAACGGGCGACGGCTGGGTCGAGGTGGCGGCCACAGCG
>JBEKYJ010000025.1:0-27666 GCA_049511095.1 Verrucomicrobiia bacterium | reverse complement strand
GACATGAACCGGCAGCGCATCGAGGAATTCGTTCGAAAAAACACACCCGACAATCGAGTCGGGCAATGGATTGCCGGTTTCGATGACGCGGTAGCGCAGATCCGGCGCGGCCGCCAGCACGTCCGCGCGCAACTCGCCGTGATGTCCGCCGAACTCGACGACTTCAAACTCAGCCGGACGCCCCAGTTCTTCACGAAACTTCACAAACTGCTTCGCGAGCAGCTTGCCAAAGAGCGGCCCGACGCTGACGCTGGTGAAATAGTCACCGTGCTTGCCGATGCGTCCGGGGCCGGTGTAATAGCCATAGCGCGCATGATAAAGCGCCAGTTCCATGAACCGCGCGAATGTGATGCGTCCGTCACGCGCTCCATCGATTTCGCGCTGAATTTCACGAAGCAATTCGGGATGGCCATCCACGCGGCAACGATAGCCGAGCGGCCCGCGTTGATGAAGGCGAAAGAACACTTGCAAGGCGCATTTGTTTTGGTACGTTCCTTGTGAAATGTGTCACAAAGTTCGCCCGCCGGCGTGACGGGCGAACACGTCGCGGATTTCATGGCTGAGGAACTACAACAATATGTGCCGGTGGGGCTCTTGTTATTGGTCGCGATTGGATTCGCCGCCGCGATGATGCTGTCGCCCCTGATCTTCGGCAAGCCGCGCACCCACAGTCCCGTTAAGGACAGCGCCTACGAGTGCGGGCTGCCGCCGATGACCGAGGCGCACACGCGTTTCAGCGTCAAATTCTACCTCATCGCCATGTTGTTCATCATTTTCGACATCGAAGTGGTTTTCATGCTGGGCTGGGGCGCGGTCTTTCGCGACATGATCAAGCCGGTGGCCGAAGGCGGCATCGGGCTGACGATGTTGCTGGGGGCGCTGGTGTTCCTGGCGATTCTCGAAGTCGGCCACGTGTACGCTTGGAAGAAGGGCGCGCTGGATTGGGCTCCGCGCAAGAATCAAGTCGTGGAGCCGGAAGCGGAGGAACCTGCGGAAAAAATACCCACAAAGATGGACCGGGAGCAGACCCGCATGGAAATGAGGAAGAAACTGGTGGCCTCATGATTCAACGGCTCGAAAAAGGATTCGACCCGAAGGTGGAAGGCCGCGACCTCATCGTCACGAGCGCGGACGCCGCCATCGGCTGGGTGCGCAAGAACTCCTGCTGGCCGATGCCGATGGGGTTGGCGTGCTGCGCCATCGAGTTGATGGCCACGGGCGCCAGCCGTTTTGATATTGCCCGTTTCGGCGCCGAGGTCATGCGTTTCTCCCCGCGCCAATCCGACCTGATGATCGTCGCCGGGACGTGCGTGTACAAAATGGCCGGCGTGGTCAAACGCGTATGGGATCAGATGCCAAATCCCAAATGGTGCATCGCCATGGGCGCTTGCGCCAGTTCGGGCGGCATGTATCGCAGCTACGCCGTCGTGCAGGGCGTGGACCATTTTCTGCCGGTGGACGTGTACATCTCGGGTTGCCCGCCGCGACCCGAGGCGCTCCTGGAAGGCTTGATGGCCATCCAACGCAAGATCGCGCAGGAGAAGGCGACCCGGAGCATGAAGAAAGCCGGGCATGAACCCGGGCTGTGGAAACCGGTGGAGGGGCCCATCATCGTACGCGGTGAATACGCGCCAAAAGTGAAGGGATCATGACGCCGCAATTGGCCATCGACAGATTGACGGTGCGGTTCGGCGACGCGATTTCCGCGCCCGTTGAATTTCGCGGCGAAATCACGATTACCATCGCGCGCGAGAAGATTGCCGGCGTCTGCGAGTTGCTGAAGAAAGAATGCGGCTTCGACATGTTGACGGATCTTTCGGGCGTAGACAATTACGGCGAAGACCCGAGGTACGAGGTGAGCTACCTGGTGTACTCGCTCGTGCACCGCTGTCATTTGCGGTTGAAAGTGCGCGTGTCCGAGGACGACCTGATCGTGGACAGCGTCACCAGCGTTTGGCAAACGGCCAACTGGCATGAACGCGAAGCCTTCGACATGTTCGGCATCCGCTTTCGCAATCACCCGAACTTGAAGCGCATTCTGATGTGGGAAGGTTATCCCCATCACCCGCTGCGCAAGGATTTCCCGCTCGCGGGCATCCCGACGGAGCTGCCCGAAACGGCGGTGGATGCCGATTCAGTCCGCCGCGCGCCGATGCTGGGCGGGCCGTTTGTGGCCAACAGCGGCACGCGCAGTTCGATCCGTCGCGAGCCGCGCCAGTACGACACGATCGCGGAACAGCAGGACAAGCTGGCGAATCCGACGAAGAAGGAGTCCGTCTGATCCATGGCGACGCAACACGAAATGGAGTTGATCGATTCCGCCGCGCGCGCCCAACAGGCAATGGACGAGGGGCTGAGCGGCGAGAAGATGCTGATCAACATGGGGCCACAACACCCGAGCACGCACGGGGTGTTGCGCGTGGTCCTCGAACTCGACGGCGAAGAAATCATCAACGTCTGGCCCGACATCGGGTACCTGCATCGCGGCGACGAGAAGATCGCCGAGAACATGACCTACACGCAGTTCATCCCGTACACCGACCGCCTCGATTACATCGCGCCGCTCGCCAACAACGTCACCTACGCGTACGCCGTCGAGAAACTGCTGGGAATGGATGTGCCGCCGCGCTGCAAATACATCCGGGTCATCTGCGCCGAACTCGCGCGCATCAGCTCCCATCTTCTCGGCATCGGCTGCTTCAGCATGGATGTCGGGGCCATGACCATTTTCCTCTACACGTTCCGCGAACGCGAAAAAATTCACGACTTGGCGGAATGCATCAGCGGTGCGCGGTTCACGACCAGCTACACGCGCATCGGCGGCTTGGCCAGGGATATGCCGCCCGAATTCGCGCCGATGCTGCGCACGTTTCTCAAGGAATTCCCCGCCACCATTGACGAGGTGGACAAACTGCTCACGCGCAACCGCATCTTTTGCGAGCGCACCCGCGGTATCGGCGTGCTCCCGAAGGAACTCGCGATTGATCTCGGGGTCACGGGGCCGTGCCTGCGCGGGTCGGGCGTCGACTGGGACATCCGCAAATCGCATCCGTACAGCAGCTATGAAGATTTCGAGTTCGATGTTCCCGTTGGCGCCGTGGGCGACAGTTACGACCGCTACCTCGTCCGCATGGAAGAGATGCGGCAGAGCGTGCGCATTCTGCAGCAGGCCCTCGATCATCTGCCCGACGGACCGGTGAATTCGCCCGACGCCAAGATTTTGCTCCCCGACAAGGAAGCCGTACTGACGAAGATGGAGGAATTGATTCATCACTTCATCAACGTTACCGAAGGCGTCAACGCCCCTCCGGGCGAGGTTTATTTCTCGGCGGAAAACCCCAAGGGTGAACTCGGTTTTTACATCGTCAGCCACGGCGGCGGCACACCGCACCGCCTGAAAATACGCGCACCATCGTTTGTGAACCTGCAGGCGCTGCCGGTGATGGCCAAAGGCCACATGATGAGCGACATGGTCACCATCCTCGCCAGCGTCGACTTCGTGATGGGGGAGTGCGACCGTTGACGCTCCTGGATTTCGCATGGCATTGAACGTTCCAACCGAACTCGAGCGACATATCGACGAGATTATCACGCACTACCCGGCGCAGCATAAGCGGGCGGCGGTGTTGTGGCTGTTGCATCTCTTGCAGGATCGATACGGGCATCTCGGCAAGGAACAGATTGAGTGGACGGCAACAAAGCTCGGCTTGCGGTCGATCAACGTCTGGGAGTTGATTACATTTTACCCGATGTTCGCCCCGCAGCCGCGGGGCAAGTTTCATATCAAGGTCTGCCGCACGCTCTCCTGCGAACTTGGCGGCTGCGGCGGCATTCTCGGGCGATTGCAGAAAAAACTCGGGGTCGGCCTGGACGAGAATACGTCCGACGGGCAGTTCACCATTTCCACGGTCGAATGTCTCGCCGCGTGCGGGACCGGCCCCGTCATGATGGTGAATGACGAATTGTTCGAGAACCTCACGCCTGATAAGGCCGAGGCCATCGTGGATCGCCTCAAGGCCACCGGCAAGTTGGAGCCGCAACCCCTGCCGCCGGTTCAGCCCGTTCATCCGCTGGAGAAGCGGGTGTTGCTTGCCAACATGAGCAAGCCCGGTTACCGGGGCGCGATCGAGGATTACGTTCGCGAAGGCGGCTACCGTGCGTTGCCGAAAGCGCTTGGCATGAAACCCGACAAGATCGTCGTCGAGATCAAGAACAGCGAGCTTCGTGGTCGCGGCGGCGCGGGTTTCCCGTGCGGCATGAAGTGGAGTTTCCTCCCCAAGGGCACCGGCAAGCCGATTTATCTCGTCTGCAACGCCGACGAATCCGAGCCCGGCACGTTCAAGGATCGCCAGCTCATCCATTACGATCCGCACCAGCTTCTCGAAGGTATCCTCGTCTCGTGCTACGCCGTCGGCGCCCACGCGGCCTACATTTATATCCGCGGCGAGATGCCGCATGGCGCGAAGATCCTGCTCGAAGCGATTGAGGAAGCGCGCGCGAAGAATCTTGTTGGCAGGAACATCCTCGGCAAGCGATTCGACTGCGAGATTTACGTTCATCGTGGCGCAGGCGCGTACATTTGCGGCGAGGAAACGGGTCTCATTGAATCGCTCGAAGGCAAACGGGCCTATCCGCGCATCAAGCCGCCGTTCCCGGCGGTGGTGGGTCTGTTCGGTTGCCCGACGGTCGTGAACAATGTCGAGACGTTGTCGAATGTCCCGCACATCCTCAACAACGGCGCGGCTTGGTTCAAGACGATGGGCGTGGCGGGCTCGACGGGTACCCGGCTCGTCTGTGTGAGCGGTCCGGTGAAACACCCGGGCTACTATGAGTTCGAGATGGGCAAGCTCACCATGCGCCAACTGATTTATGACCTGTGCGGCGGGCTACGAGAGGGTCGCCAACTGAAAGGTGTCGTCCCGGGTGGCAGCTCGATGCCCGTGTTGAAGGCGGACCAGATTGACGTGCCGCTCGATTTCGAGTCGCTGCGCAAAGCCGGCACGATGGCGGGTTCGGGCGGCGTGATTGTGCTCGATGATACGGTCGACATCGTGCAGAGCACGCTCAACGTCGCGCAGTTCTATGCGCATGAGTCGTGCGGCCAATGCACGCCCTGCCGCGAAGGCACATTGTGGATGGAGAAAATGCTCCACCGCATCCAACACGGCCACGGTCGCCCGGAAGATGTGGACCTGCTGTGGGACGTCGCCGACAACATCGACGGCAAGACGATCTGCCCTCTCGGCGAAGCCGTCGCCTGGCCCGTGAAAGCCTTTGTCACCAAGTACCGCAGCGATTTCGAGCAGGCGTGCCAGAACGGCAACGGAGCGAAGAAGCACTGATATGCCTGAGAACATAGTCAAACTAATCATTGACGGCAAGGAGGTCGCGGCCCCGAAAGGGATGAACCTGATTGAGGCGGCGAAGCTCGCCAGCATCGAGGTGCCGCATTATTGCTATCATCCAAAGCTGACGGTCGTGGGCAACTGCCGCACGTGTCTGGTGGATGTCGGCATGCCGAAGGTCGGGCCGGATAAGAAGCCTGTGCTGGACGCCGATGGCCAGCCGGTCGTCGTGTTCGGACCGAAGCTGTCCATCGGCTGCAACACGACGGTCGCCGAGGGCATGGTCGTGCGCACGCGTTCGGCGAAAGTCGTCAAAGCGCGCGAAGGCGTGATGGAATTTCTCCTGATCAACCATCCGCTCGACTGCCCCATCTGCGACCAGGCGGGTGAATGCCGCTTGCAGGAATTCAGCGTGGATTACGGCAAGGGGCAGAGCCGATTCGTCGAGGAGAAGGTTCACAAGCCGAAGAGGACGACGATCGGTCCGAAGATCATGCTCGATGACGAGCGTTGCATCCTCTGTTCGCGGTGCGTTCGTTTCATGAAGGAAGTGGCGGGACAGGATTGCCTCGGCTTCGTGAATCGCGGCAGCTATTCCACGCTGACGTGTTACCCCGGCATGGAACCGAACACGAATTACGATCTCAACATCGTGGACATCTGCCCCGTCGGCGCGCTCACGTCCAACGATTTCCGCTTTAAACAACGCGTCTGGTTCCTCAAAGAAACGAAGAGTGTCTGCCCGAATTGCGCGACCGGCTGCAACACCCTCCTCTGGTCGCGCGAAGGCGTGGTGCAGCGTCAAACTCCCCGCGACAACGATGCCGTGAACCAGTGCTGGATGTGCGACTACGGGCGCTTGCACTACAACTTCATCAACGACGCGAATCGCCTGACCGCGCCGAGTGTGAAGTCAGCGGCGATGGGGGAACGATTTAACCTCACCTGGCCCGAGGCGACGCGGCAGATTGCCGAGAAGCTCAAGGCACTGAAAGGCCGCGGCGCGACGATCGCCGCCATTGGCACCGCGCGCGCCACGACCGAGGAACTCTTCCTGTTTAACAAACTGACCCACAAAATTCTCGGGGCCGATCTGATGGATTGCGTGCCACACGCTGGCGAGGGTGACAAGTTTCTGCTCAATGCCGACCGCAATCCGAATGCGAACGGGGCGAAGCTCACGGGAGTGGCCGCCGATCCAATCGGCAGCCGGATTCCCGTGATTATCGAAGCGATCAAGTCGGGCAAGGTCAAGACGCTCATTGTCCATGGCGAGAACGTGGCGAAGCACGGAATCGCCGAAGAGTTGCTGGCGAAACTCGAACTGCTGGTGGTCATCGACACGTTGCCGAACAAGGTGACGGAATTGGCCCACTACATTTTGCCGGGGGCGACCTTCGCGGAGAAACGCGGCACCTTCATCAATGCGAAGAATCGCCTGCAACGACTGAACATCGCGATTCCATCACCGGGGATTGCGCGCCCGGAATGGCAGACGTTGGCCGCGCTGTTGAACGAGTTGGGCGCGGACGGTGCGTATCTGACGATGGAAGACGTGTTCGCCGACATGGCGCGCACGCTGGCGCCGCTGGCGGGGTTGAATCTCTCCAAGATCGGTGATTTCGGCGTGGAACTGAAGCTCGCGTCGGGCACACCCGGCGGCCAAGCGACGAGCGAGTCGGCGGCCACTGCAGGAGCGAAGGCATGATCCCGTTGGTCCTCATTCATCTCATCAAGATCGCCTGTGTGATCGGCGTGATGCTGGGCATCGTCGCCTATACGGTTCTGGCGGAACGCAAGATCTGCGCGTGGATGCAGGACCGCATCGGGCCGAATCGCGTCGGGCCGCTCGGCTTGCTGCAACCACTGGCGGACGGATTGAAATTCGTTTTCAAGGAAGACGTGCTGCCGCATCACGTCAACAAACTCTATTTTACGCTGGCACCGATGATTGCGATGGTGCCTGCGCTCATTACCATCGCGGTCGTGCCGTGGGGCAGCCAGTTGGTGATTCCGAGTCTCTCGCCGCAACCGATCCAGGGCGTGATCGCGGATTTGAATGTCGGCATCCTGTTCGTGTTTGCCATTGCGTCGCTCGGCGTGTACGGCATCGTGCTCGCGGGGTGGGCGAGCAACTCGAAGTACCCGTTCCTGGGCGGGATTCGCTCGAGCGCGCAGATGATTTCCTATGAAGTGTGCCTCGGGTTGAGCGTGGTGCCGGTGTTTATGCACGCCGGTTCACTCAATTTGGTGAAGGTCGTTGGATACCAGGCCCAGCACCTGCCGTTCATTTGCTATCCGCATCTGTGGTTGTCGTTCTTCATTTTCATCGTGAGTGCGTTCGCGGAGACCAACCGCCTGCCGTTCGATTTGCCGGAAGCCGAGCAGGAACTGGTCGGCGGCTACCACACTGAGTACAGCTCGATGAAGTTCGCGATGTTCTTCATGGGCGAATACGCAGCCATGTTTGTAGCGTCGGCATTGATGACGACGCTGTTCTTCGGCGGCTGGTCGCTGCCGTTCGCGCCGTTCAATGCGCCGGCCCAGACGCTCGGTGTCGGATTGCTGCACATTGGGGTTTTTCTGGCAAAAGTCTGCCTCTGCCTCTTTTTTTACATTTGGGTGCGCTGGACAATTCCGCGATTCCGTTATGACCAACTGATGGCCTTGGGATGGAAGTTATTCATCCCGCTGACGCTGCTGAACATTTTCCTTACAGGAGTCGTGCTGGCGTTGATCGGCAAATAGCCATGCGAGTCAAACGACCAAAGCTGACGATCTGGGAGCGGACGTATCTCCCGCAGATTCTGCACGGGTTGTGGCTGACGTTGAAGCACATCCCGCGGCGGAAATTTACGCGCCGCTATCCCGAGGAGAAGCCACCGCTTTACGGCGCGTACCGCGGTGCACCGACGCTGGTAAAAGACCCCGAGGGACGGGTGAAATGCGTCTCGTGCCAATTATGCGAGTTCGTGTGCCCGCCCAAGGCGATCCGGATCACACCCGGCACGCGCCCGGACGATGCGCCCGACGCGGACGTCGAGAAAGAGCCCAAGGATTTTGTCATCGACATGCTGCGCTGCATTTACTGCGGCTACTGTGAGGAGGTTTGCCCCGAAGAGGCGATCTTCTTGAAGAACGATTTCGCGATGGCGGGTTACCAGCGCGAGGAGCTACAGTTCCACAAGGAAAAGCTGCTCGAACTCGGCGGAGTGCAGGAAGATTTCATTTGGAAGTGGAAATACAAGGGAGAGCCGCCGCCGGATGCGCCGGGAGCGGATGAGAGGAAGCCACTGATACACACAGATAAACACGGATGAGTATCCGCGAAGATCGGCGTGCATCCGTGGCTTAGCTGACGGATGAGTATTCACGATATATTATTTTGGTTTTTCAGCATCGCGATGCTGCTCTGCGGATTTTTCGTGATTGCCAACCGCAATCCCGTCGCCAGCGCGTTGTTTCTGGTGCTGCTGTTTGTGTTCATGGCGGGGTTGTTCGTGTTGCTCGAAGCATTTTTCATCGCGGCGATCCAGGTGCTGGTCTATGCCGGCGCGGTGATGGTTTTGTTCCTGTTTGTCATCATGCTGCTCGACATCAAGGCCAGCGAGCGGCGGAAGTTCCGGGTTCTCAGCGTCGTTGGCGGAGTGGCCGTGGCTGTGGCGTTCGTGTGGGAACTGAGAATCGTCCTTGGCCAGCCCGTAAAACTGCTGACCAGTGGCGGCGAAGAGTTGCATGGCGGCCTGGAACAGGTCGTCAAACCGTTCTTCGCGCACTACATGCTGCCGTTCGAGGTGACCGCGCTGCTGCTGCTCGTGGCGATGATCGGCGTGGTGTTGCTGTCGAAGAAGGAGATCAAGTGACCAGCGCGCTTACAATCAACCACTATCTGTTCGTCAGCGGATTGCTATTCGCGTTGGGCATCGCGGGCGTGATTATCCGGCGCAACGCGCTGGTGATTTACATGGCGTTGGAAATGAACCTCAACGCCGCCAACCTGGCGCTCGTGGCGTTCTCGAAGTTCAACAAGATCGTCGACGGACAGATCCTCGTGTTTTTCATCATTGCCATCGCGGCGGCCGAAGTGGCGGTGGGTTTGGCGATCATCGTGGCGCTGTACCGCCGCAAGCGGACCGTGAGCGTGGATGAACTGACCACGATGCGGCTATGAACCACTGGGTCTCCATTTCCGGGACCGACTGGGGCATGAACGGCCGCTGGCCGATCTGCTCCGTGTGGGTCATCCTGTTCGCGCCTCTCGTGGCCACCGCGCTGATCGCGCTGTTCACGCAGAAATGGAAGGGGGCCAGCGCGGCCCTGTCCATCGGCGCGATTGTACTCAGCTTCGGGCTTTCGCTACGCATGTTCCTTCTGTTCGTCATGAAGGGCATCCAACACCAGGCTCATCCGGTCCAATGGCTCATCATCGGGAAGACCGTGAATATCGAATTCGGCATGACGACCGACTCGCTTGCCCTGTTGATGCTGCTGGTCGTCTCGGGCGTCGGGGCGGCGATCCACATCTATTCGCTCGGCTACATGAAGGGCGATCCCGGCTTCTCACGGTTCTTCGCGTGCCTGTCACTGTTTACGTTCTCGATGCTCGGGATCGTGATTTCGAGCAACTTTATCCAGATGTTTATTTTCTGGGAACTGGTGGGACTGAGCAGTTACTTGCTCATCGGGTTCTGGTTCGAGAAACCCAGCGCCGCCGAGGCCGGCAAGAAGGCGTTTCTCGTCAACCGCATCGGCGATTTCGGGATGATGCTGGGCATCCTGCTGCTCTGGTCTTATGCGAGGACGTTCAGCTTCGCGGAGTTGCAGCAGAAGATGCCGACGCTCGGATTGTCGAGTGGCACCCTGGCGCTGATCGGCGGGCTGATCTTTTGCGGCGCGGTGGGCAAGAGCGCGCAGTTTCCGTTGCACGTGTGGCTGCCCGATGCGATGGAAGGCCCGACGCCGGTGTCGGCTCTCATTCACGCGGCGACGATGGTAGCCGCGGGCGTCTATATGCTCTGTCGCGTGTCCTGGCTGATTCTGCCGAGCGTAACGGCGTCCGCGCTCATTGCGTGGATCGGTGGGATCACGGCGCTCATGGCGGCGACGATTGCGATCGCGCAAAACGACATCAAACGCATCCTCGCGTATTCCACCCTGTCACAACTCGGCTACATGGTGATGGCGGTCGGGCTGGGCGGGCCGACGCCGGCGATGTTCCACCTGACGACGCACGCGTTCTTCAAGGCGCTGCTGTTCCTCGGCGCGGGCAGCGTGATCCTCGCGCTGCATCACGAACAGGACATCTGGAAGATGGGCGGCTTGTGGAAGAAGACGCCGATCACGTTTTGGACGTTCCTCATCGGCACGCTGGCGCTGGCGGGTGTGCCGCCATTGAGCGGGTTCTACAGCAAGGACGAGATTCTGCTACTGGCCTTCGAGCGCAATCACGTGCTGTTTGTGATGGCAGTCGCGACGGCGTTTCTGACCGCGTATTACATGGGCCGTGAGGTGTTCGTGGTGTTCCTGGGCAAGCCGCGTGACCATCACGCCTACGACCACGCGCACGAATCGCCCGTGGTGATGACGTTGCCGCTGATCTTCCTCGCGCTGCTGTCGATTGTGGGCGGCTGGTACAGCAAAGTGCCCGATTTCCTGCAGCCCCCGCACCATGCGGAGCATCATTCGCTGTTGCTGACGGCCGGGCTGATTGCCGTGCCGCTGTTCGGGTTTTTGGTCGCGGCGAAGATTTACTGCAAAGCCGAACCGAGTGATGCGCCTGTGAAAGCCGCGCTCGGCAAACTCTGGACGCTGGTCGAGAACAAATACTATTTCGATGAGTTGTATCACTGGATCGTGAAATACGTGCAGGGCACGATTGCGAATGTGTGTGACGTGTTCGACCGCTGGATTTTGCAGCGGCTCGGCATTGGCGGCCTGTCGGTCGGCACAGGTCTGCTCGGCAAAACGACGCGTCTGCTCCAAACCGGCAGCATCTCCGGCTACGCCTTCCTCATCGGCCTCGGTGTGACCGTGATCATCTACTACGTGGTGGTGAGGTGATAACGAATGCGCAATCACAATCCACGTTGTCATTCTGAGCGAAGCGAAGAATGACAAACTAGGAAAATGGAAAGCTTATTGACTATAGCCGTCTTGCTCCCGCTGGTGGCGGCGTTTGTGGCGTTTTTGTTTCCGGCGGACAAGCCGAAGAACATTCGGGCGCTGGCGATCTTGGCGACGGGCGTGTCGCTGCTGCTGACGCTGTACATCTTCTCGCAGTTTGATCGGACGCAGAGCGGGTATCAGTTCGTGAAGAGCATCGAATGGCTGCCGAGTTGGAAGATATCGCTCAAGTTTGGCGTGGACGGCATCTCAATGACGCTGCTGTTGCTGGTCGGGTTCGTGTCGTTTTGTGGGGCGCTTGTCTCCAGCGAGGTTCACGACCGGGAGAAGGAGTATTACATTTTGTTTCTCGCGCTGACGTCGGGCATCAGCGGGACGTTCGCCACGATGGACCTGTTCTTCTTCTATTTCTTCTACGAACTGGCGGTGATCCCGATGTATCTGCTCATCGGCATGTGGGGTTCGCTGCCGCCGGGCAAACACGGCCGCACGAAAGAATACGCGACGATGAAGCTGACGTTGTACCTGACGGCGGGGGCGGTGCTGGCGTTGATCGGGCTGCTGATGATCTACTTTTCGAGTGGAACGACGGACATCGAGAGGTTGCAGCACAACATTTGGCTCGCCTCGAACACACAAATGCGGGCGTTCCCGTTGCTATTGTTCGGGTTCGGGTTCCTCGCCTCGATGTGGCCGTTCCATACATGGTCGCCACTCGGGTACGCGGCGGCGCCGACGGCGGCATCGATGATGCACGCGGGCGTGCTGAAGAAACTCGGCGCGTACGGCATCATCCGGCTCGCATTGCCGCTGTTGCCCGAAGGCGCGCGGCATTGGGCGAACCTGATCGCGATCCTGGCGTGTTTCAACATCCTCTACGCGGGCTGGGCGGCGTTGACGCAGAAGGACTGGAAATTTGTCATCGGCTACAGCTCGGTCAGCCACATGGGCTACGTGTTGCTGGGCATCGCCACGCTGAATGTCGTCGGCGTGACCGGCGCGGTGCTGATGATGTTCGCACACGGCGTGATGGCGGCGCTGACGTTCGCGCTCATCGGTTTCTTCTATCATCAGACGCACAACCGGTTCGTGCCGGACCTGAGCGGTCTGGCGCGGAAGATCCCGTTTATCGGCGTGTGCATGGTGATGGCGGTGATGGCATCGAGCGGGCTGCCGGGCTTTGCGAATTTCGTGAGCGAAGTGATGGTGTTCCTCGGCTCGTGGCAGCAAGGATCGACGATCTTTCGCGTGGCCACCATCTGCGCGGTGTGGGGCATTGTCGTGACGGCGACCTATCTGTTGTGGGCGGTGCGGGCGAGTTTCTTTGGCCCGTTCGATGAGAAATGGTCGATGCTCAAGGACGCGGTCAGCTTCAAACAGAAACTTCCGTACGCGCTGCTGCTGGCGGTGTTGTTGGCAGTCGGGTTCTGGCCGCGATTGCTGACCGACATCATCAAGCGCAGCGTGGAGACAACCATCGTCAGCCGCACCGGTCCGCCGGAGCCGGACAAACCCGCGGACGTCGTGCCCGGCAACAATCTGGTGAAACGTTGATGGGTTTCTACGCGATACAGTTGGAGTGCATGCTGGCGACCTGGGGAATCCTGGTTCTCCTGGTGGACGTATTCAAACCGTTCCCGAACAAGCGGACGGTCGGCTACGTGATGGCGGGATTTGTGGCGGTGGCGTTGTTGTGGAGCTTCTGCATCCAGCCGGTGGATGGCGTGTTTTTTTATGGGATGGTTCGCCTCGACCCGCTGGCGCTGTATTTCAAGCGGTTGTTTTTGCTGGCGCTGGCGATGGTGCTGGTGATGGCGGCGGAATTTTCACCACGGATCGAGTCGGGAGTGGTGGAGTTTTACGCGTTGCTGATGTTCTGCGCGACGGGGATGCTGCTGATCGCATCGGTCAACGATTTCATTTTGCTGTTCGTCTCGTTGGAGTTGGTCACGATCACATTTTACGTGCTGGCGAGCTATTTGCGCCGGCAGGAGGCCTCGCTGGAGGCGGGCACGAAGTATTTGATCCTCGGGGCGCTGTCCAGCGGGTTCACGGTGTACGGCATTGCCTACATCTTCGGGACGACCGGGACGACGAATTTTGACAAGCTGGCGGAAATCCTGCGAACACAGGGGGGAACGCCGTCAGCGCCATTCATTTTTGGAATGCTGCTGGTGCTGACCGGACTCGGGTTCAAGATCGCCAGCGTGCCGTTCCAGATTTGGGCACCCGACGTGTATCAAGGCGCGCCGACGCCGGTGACGGCGTTTCTGGCGGTGGGCAGCAAGGCGGCGGGATTCGCGCTGCTGTTGCGCGTCTTGTATACGGGATTGCTGCCGGTAACCGCGTTTTGGAACACGCTGGTCATGGTGTTGGCGGGTGCGACGCTGCTCTACGGCAATCTGGGCGCGATTCCGCAGCGCAACATCAAGCGGCTGCTCGGTTATTCCTCCATCGGCCATGCGGGCTACCTGTTGATGGGGGTGGCGGCGGTGAACGCGCTCGGCGCGGGCGCGGTGTTGTTCTATCTCGGCCAGTACGCGTTCACGGTCCTGTGCGCGTTCCTGGCAATCGTCGCCACGACCGCGGCCACCGGTAGCGATGAAATCCCGAGTTTCTCGGGTCTCGGCAAACGCTCGCCGATCCTTGGGCTGGCGTTGTTCTTGTCCATGATGTCGCTGGCGGGCATCCCGCCGCTGAGCGGTTTTTTCGGGAAATTCCAGTTGTTCGCGGCGGTGATCGGACGAGCGCGGACGGATTGGCATTATTACGTGCTCGCGGGCATCGGCGCGGCGGCGGTGGTCATCTCGCTGTACTTTTATCTCGGCGTCGGGCGCGCGATCTATCTGCAGGAGGCGGAGGACGCGTCGCCGATCAGCGTGAGCACCCCGATGCGGATTGCCCTGTACGTGTGCATGGGGGCGATGATCGGGTTGGGGATTTTCCAGCGTCCGCTGGTCGACGCGTCGATAACGGCTGCAAAAGTCTTTGGCTTGCGTTAAAATCGGTCCATGCCCTGAAGGTGAAGCACGCATGGACCCACAACGTTGAGAAATGAGGTTTTTATGGCAACCCGCGTCGAAAAAGATTCCATGGGTCCGTTGAAAGTTCCTGCCGACGCCTATTACGGCGTGCAGACGCAACGGGCGGTGACCAATTTCCCAATCAGCGGCTGGCCGTTGCCGCCACGGCTCATTCGGGCCATGGGCCGTGTCAAACGCGCCGCGGCCAGGACAAACCTCGAACTTGGCCTCATCGACAAGAAAGTCTCCGACGCCATTGTCCAGGCGGCGACGGAAGTGGTCGACGGCAAACTCGACGCGCAATTCCCCGTGGACATTTTCCAGACCGGTTCGGGCACGTCGACGAACATGAACACGAACGAGGTGATTGCGAGCCGCGCCAACGAAATCCTCGGTGGCAAACGCGGCGACAAATCACCCGTCCATCCGAACGACCACGTCAATCTCTGCCAGTCGAGCAACGACGTGTTTCCGACGGCGATTCATCTCGGTACGATTCAGGCGATCCAGGAGGACCTGATCCCGGCGTTGCGACATTTGCACGGCGAGTTGGCGAAGAAGGCGAAGCAGTTCGATGACGTGATGAAAATCGGCCGGACGCACTTGCAGGATGCGACGCCGGTGCGGTTGGGGCAGGAGTTCTCGGGGTATGCGTCGCAAGTCGAGCATGGGATCGCGCGCGCGAACCGGGCGGTTGAAGTGCTCAGTGAACTGCCGCTGGGCGGCACGGCGGTGGGCACCGGCTTGAACGCGCATCCGGATTTCGCGAAGAAGACCATTGCCAGACTCGCCGATGAATTGAAAGCGCCCTTGAAAGAGGCGAAGAACCATTTTGAGGCGGCGGCGGCACGCGACGCTTGTGTCGAGGCCAGCGGTTGCCTGAAGACCATCGCCATCAGTCTTGCCAAGATCGCCAACGACACGCGTCTGCTCGGCAGCGGCCCGCGTTGCGGCATCGGCGAACTGAAAATTCCCGCCGTGCAGCCCGGCAGTTCGATCATGCCCGGCAAGGTCAATCCGGTCATCGCCGAGAGCCTGATTCAGGTCTGTCTGTGGGTCATCGGTGTCGATCTGACGGTGACTTTGTGCGGGTTGCAGAGTTTCTTCGAGTTGAACGTCGGCATGCCGGTCATGGGCGCGCAATTGGTGGAGAGCGCGCAGATGCTGGCGGCGGCATCGCGCAATTTCGCAGACGCCTGCGTCAAAGGTATTGAAGCCGACCGCGAACGCTGTGAGTCGCTCGTCGAGCAAAGCCTCGCGATGTGCACGCCGCTGGCGCCCGTCATCGGTTACGACAAAGCCGCCGAGATTGCCAAGAAGGCGTACAAGGAAGGCAAAACCGTCCGCGAAGTCGCCCGCGAAGTCTCGGGTTTGAGCGAGAAGCAGCTAAAGGAAATCTTCAACCTGCATGCGTTGACAGAACCGGGGATAAGAGGCAAGGGTGGGGAGTAACTCCATCAACGAAACAAATCATGGAACAACGGGTTAAGAGGTTGGTCGGACATACCGACCAACTGTTGGGTTGCTTCCTTGGTCTCAAACAGAAGTACGCATTTCTCCAGCCGATGATCGCTGACGAGCAAGTCGCACGGCGACACGGAAGCGGGATGAAGACCGAGGGTTTTGAGGTAATCCGCCAATCTCTTTTTTGCGACTGTGTGCAGGATGTCGTGAAACTGTCTCTCGACAAAGACAAGCGTACACCAAGTATCGCGAACATCATGGAAGAGGTGTCTAGGGAGGAGGTGCGTCAATCCCTACGTGAGGTTTTGAGAGCGGCCATCAAGAGATGGGATGCCGATGTGCAAGAGCAACAATCCATTATTTTTGACGAAAAGTATAAGACCCTCCTCTCAAATTGGGGCAACTTCCAGAAGCAACCGTGGCTGAATGGGTTCAAAGCGGTTCGCGATAAACTTACCGCACATCTTGAGCTTAAGATAATGGACGGAAAGTACAGTCCCATAGATGTTTCGAAGCTGGGCTTGAAATGGGGTGACTTGGGAAAGTCTTTGGATTTGCTCCAGCCAATCGTGCTGGGTCTGAATCTTATCGTCCGGAAGTCCAGCTTTGGCATGGACGATTTGGAGTTATCGTTGAAGCACTCTGCCTCGGCATTTTGGAGTTGATATGCGAACGTATCCGAACCGCGAGACGGACGGCGCGGCGCTCCCTTACCGTCGGTGGAGCGCAGGCGTCGGGGTAGCCGTAAGCACGGTGGTTTGACCGCAGGGTCTCCACTTTCGATACCATTCGAGAGGCCCGCGCACAACCGGGGCTTGTGATTCGGGGACGCTCCTTGTAGTTTGCTCCCATCATGGTTACGCGGCGGCAAATCCGGGAATACGCGAAAGAGATTGGGCGGGAGTTTCGTCCGCGGCGGATCATTCTGTTCGGGTCGTACGCTTATGGAAAGCCCACGCGCGATTCCGATGTGGATTTGCTGGTGATCATGCCGCTCCGGGGGCGTGGGGTTCGCAAAGCGATTGAGATTGGGTTGAAGTCGCCGGCGCCATTCCCTTGTGACCTGCTGGTTCGGTCGCCAGCCAAGATTCGCCAGCGGTTGGCGTGGGGCGACTGTTTCATCAAAGAGATTATCAACAAAGGCAAGGTCCTCTATGAAGCCGATTACGCGTGAGTGGGTGGCCAAAGCGGAAGGGGACTTTCGTTCGGCCCAACGCGAGGTGCGCGTCGCTCGCTTGCCCAACCACGACCTTGTATGCTTTCTCTCGCAGCAGTGCGTCGAGAAGTACCTGAAGGCTCGATTGGTGGAAGCCGGCGTTGATTTCCCCAAAATTCACAATCTCGTCGCCTTGCTGAAGCTTGTGGCGCCAGTGGAACCGCGTCTCACGGAGCTGCGGCCTGAGTTGGCTGCACTGAATCCTTACGGGGTGGAGTTTCGCTACCCAGGGGACAGCGCGAGTCAGACAGACGCGAAGTCGGCTTTCGCCTGTTGCTGTATGGCTCGGACGGTAATTCGACACTGTCTCGGCTTCGATGAGCCGCCATCCGGGCAGATGAATCTGCGCATCAAGGAGCGGCGGGTGCGATACAAGGTGCGGCGCAAGAAAAAGTGACCGCGAAGGGCGAGGTTTCCTCTCAGTGCAACCTGGAGTATAGTGACGGCAATGACCACCGAAGCACCAACACAAGCGGGTCCGCGTGTCGGTTCGGAGAAGCTGATCAAGCTGACGGAATCGGCGGGGCGGAAGGTCGCCCAGCTTATGCGGCGGGACGGGGTGGCGGACGGCGCATTGCGGGTGAAGATCGTCGGGGGAGGCTGCGCAGGGTTGGAGTACAAGATGGATTTCGAGAAGAATCCGCCGACGCCGAAGGACATTCTCATTTCAACGGCGGGCGTGCGGGTGCTGGTGGATGTAAAGAGCGCGCTGTACGTGAGCGGGTCGGAAGTGGATTTTCAGGACAAGATGATTGGCGGCGGGTTCAAGATTCACAATCCGAACGCGACCGCGACGTGTTCGTGCGGCGAGAGTTTTTCGGTGTAGGCACAGGTTTCAGCCTGTGACCAGCGCATCCTAAAGGGTGCGGCTACAACAAATCGTCCTCGCTCGGCTTTCTTCCTTCCACGTGATCGCGGCAGGCGATGGATGCGCCGATGAGGAAGATTCCGTAGACGATCAGGTAGACCAGCCACAGGTTAAGGTTGTGGAGCCGGATGGCGGAATAGATAGTGACCACGATGGTGGCGGGCGTGCAGGCGTAGATGGCGATGTTGAGCAACTGCGGCAATTGCAGCGGCGCCGGCATCGAGCGTTCCATGAACGAGGCGACCACGGAAAACAGATACGCCTGGAGCAGGCAACTCAGCATCCCGAAGAGCACCAGCAGCAGCCACCCGAGCGTCACGAGCAGCCACAACATCGCGCGGATGAGATGGCGGAAGTAGTCGCCGTTGACGACGCTGTCGGGAAACCTGCGCAGGCTTTGCGGGGGGGCGCTGATAATCGTCGTCGCGTTCGTCCCTGCAGCCCAGGAAAGAAGGCTGTCGTTCGTCGGGGTGAGCCAATAGAGAAAGCTGTCAGCGGTAAACAACACACCGGCGGGTGCATTGGAGTCGGGAGTGGTGACAGCGCCCGTGGTGTCGAGGATGAACCGCACATCTTTATTACCCCACAAATAGGGCTGTTTCACGTGACTGACAACTTTGCCGTCCTGAATGGAGAAATCCGGGCGATGATCGTCGAACCGGCGCGCGAACTCGTCAATCGCCTGCAGTGCCGGCGGAACGGCACTGATCGCCAGGACGAGCGCCAGCAGCATGATCAGTTTGAGCAAATGTTTCAGCGAGGTGGAGAGCGCCAGATCGCGGTACGCGCGGTAGTTGGCAAAGCCGCTGCATAGCGCGATGATGGAACGCAGGAAGTTCATGAGTGGCCTTCGGCTTCGGTCAGGATGACGGCATCGGGCGGCTCACAAAGGCGCCAGACCCGGCTTCATCGGGGCCGGCGTGCGTCGCGGCTTTGGGGATTTGGCCAGCGCGGCCAGCGTTTCTTTCTGCATCTTCTTGAGCTTGCCGTCGAAGCTGACGCGCGTGGCGGTGTCCATCCGATCGATGAACAGGATACCGTTCAGATGATCGAGCTCATGTTGCGCGGCGCGGGCCAGAAGCCCGGTGCAATCGAAGATGAGTTCCTTGCCATCGAGGTCTTGCGCCCGGATGGTCACTTTCTCGGCGCGGCGAATCTCGGCGTTGATTTCCGGGATGCTCAGGCAACCTTCCGCGCTGATCTGTTCGCCTTCCGGGTTGCGAATCTGCGGATTGACGAGCACCAACGGCATGGACGCCGGCAGATTCTGTGGCCGGCCATCGATGAGTAGTTGCGAAGGCCGGTCGGAGGCGGACACATCGATGACCGTGAGCATGACCGCGCGGCCGACCTGCTGCGCGGCCAAGCCGAGGCCTTCCGCGGCGTGCACGGTCTCCAACATGTCGGCGGCGAGCTGGCGAATCTCGGGGGTGACGCGTTCGATGCGCTTGCCTTTCTCGCGGAGCGTGGGATGACCGTATTTGATGATGTCCAAGACCACGGGCTGAGTATAACCGCTGGTCGGGGACGCGTCAAAGTGGAAGGCAGAGGCTGTGCTTAACAAGCGCGGCTACAACACAGCGGGCGGGGCGATTGCCGCAGGAATACGGCGTGCGGCGTATCGTCAGACTCCGCTATCGGAAAGCGATAGTTTTGCTGGACGGGGTGGGCCGGGGGTGGTATAATCCCGCCAGTTCTTTGAAAGAACTGGCGTCGTATAGGAGACAGTTCTGCGACCTCGGCACAACGTGGTCGCGTCTCGCTTCGCTCGGCTTTGACATAAGAAGAACGGTTCGGGCCTACAAACGGCAACGGAGCGGACGCCCACATCGGCGGGTAAACCCTCCTTAGGCGGGCAAGCCTCGGAGAGCCGTCCCTACCAACAGCGAAGGAATGACGGTTGGCACGGGACTTTCCAAAAAAAGGGTGTTTTTACCAAACGAACCCAACTGAAAAATGCGTATGTGTTTAGGCGTGAATGTGTTGGGGAAAAAGCGAGTTGGGTTCGTTCTGCAAAAAAGAGGCAAAAAACGGGGAATAAATGCTGGAAAACAGCGCCGGGAGGGTGGTTTTTGACCGAAACGAACACAAAACGAACCCCAATTGCCCCGCACGGCGGGGCACTGGAAGTCGTGAAACTGTACCAGTACTGCGCTTGCCCGCGGATTGCATCCTGTGATAGAAAACCTGAAAGGAGGTGTGGTCCATGCCGCTGGAGGGGTATCTCGTCAGGCTCGTGCAATTGATCGTGGCGCCGTTTCGGGATTTCGGCCATGTGTGGCTGGGTCTCGTGCCGTTGTACATCTCGTTGCTGCTTGGTGAATTATACAAGAGCAAGGTGTCGTTCGGTCACGCGGTGGGCAATGGTTTTCTCATGCTGTGGACGGGCGTGAACTGGGCGATGCACCTCTCGAATCTGGGGTTCTTCTCCTATCTTGGCAGTCTCAAGGACCGCACGGCCATCGCGTGGACGATCGCGGCGTGCGCCGTCGGGCTCGGCGTTTTCACGATCGTGTTGGGACTGCGCAAGAAAGACCGCACGCTCTGCCAGGTCCTGGGGCATACGCGCTTTTCGGGGTACTTCCTGATTACGTTGTACCCCATGCAGGTCGGGTTGGTAACGTGGAATTGGCCATCGCTGGCGTCGGTGCTGATCTTCGCGCTACCGGCGTGGTTGTTCATCTATCTGGTGGGGCGCCTCTTGAGAGTTTTCATGAAATGAGTAAACTCCAACTTCCCTACACGCGCGACTGTTTTGTCTGCGGCGCGAACAATCCGCACGGACTCCGCCTGCGCTTTCGCCGCGAAGGCGACGAAGTGCGCGCCGACTTCACGCCGCAACCCCAGCACGCGGGTTTTCGCGGCATCGTCCACGGCGGGATCCTGTCCACCGTTCTCGACGAGGCGATGTTTTGGGCCGCGGCCACGACCCAGAAGCGCTTCTGTCTGGCCGCGGAACTGAACGTCCGCTTTGTCGACAAAGTTTCCGTGGGACAGAAACTGGTTTGTGTCGCGCGCTTGAAGGCGGATCGCGGCCGACTCTGGGAATCGGAGGCCGAATTACGTGATGAACGCGGCCAAATCTATGTCCGTGCCACCTGCAAACAGGTTCCGATGGACCTCGACGCCATGAAAGATGCCGCGGTGGATTTCCTGCCCGACCCGGCCACGACCGACGGCATGAAGTTGTTCGCAGACCTCGGGCTCGAACCGTGATGGCCTGGTCCGGTCCGGTGGTGTTTTCACGAGTCGTGATGCGTTTGACGGAGGGCAAGCCTGGTCGTAGTATGGGCCCAGTGAGAGAGAGGGACTCTGCGGTCACCGCGGGAGGCGTATCGTGAGCGATTCACCAATCAGCCGCGACGAACAGAAGAAGCTGCTGCGATGGGTACGCGCGGCGGCTGAGGCCGCAGTGCGTGGGGAGCCGCCGATGGAAATTCCCGAGACGGAACTCACCGAGCGATTGCGCGCGCGACACGGTGTTTTCGTAACGCTGAAGAAGCAGGGCGAGTTGCGCGGATGCATCGGCAAGATGGATTTCGAGCGACCGCTGTGGGTGAACGCGCTGGACGCGGCGGTCGCGTCTGCGCTGGAGGACCCGAGGTTTTCTCCCGTGGAACCGCAGGAACTGGGCGAGATTGCGATGGAGATTTCGATCCTGAACCCGCCGGAGGATATCGCGCGACCTGAGATGTTTGACGTTACGCGGCACGGGATCATCGTGGAGAAGGGTTGGCGGCACGCGTTATTCCTGCCGAAAGTCGCACAGGAACAGGGCTGGGATGCGACCATGACGCTGGAGATGGTTTGCGAAAAGGCAGGTTTGCCGACCGATGCGTGGCGTGATCCGGCGGCGCGACTGCAGGTGTTCACGGCATTTGAGTTTGGCGAGGAACGTGCTGAGAGCGGGTAGGAAGAAATCGCTTACCGAGAGGCTTGTCCGAGCAGCTTCTGGAGACGTTGTCCGTCTTCGGTCATGGCCACGTTGTTGAACAGGCAGTAGGTCGGCTGTCGGCCCGCGCAGGCGAGGCTGAGACGGCTCAGTTCTTGGTTGGAGTTTCGGTGGCGCGGACCGCTGGCACCATGGAGACGGAAATAGCGGATTTTGCCGACGGGTATTGGGTCGGCTTGGAGCGGATCGAGCACGGGGATCAAATCGAGTTCCTGGCACAACGAAACGATCAACTCCACGTCCCATGGGCCGCGCGGTTCCCAGCCCATGTGAAACCTGCCGCGCTTGGCGCGTTCGAAGAAGCGGCGCAAATTTGCGATGTTCTCTTTTGTGGGACGGAAACTTGGCGGGCACTGGAAGAGCACAAGGACGGCGCTGAGTGCCTTCGCCACCGCGAACGTTTCGTCCCAGGCCCAACGGATCGTGGGATTGTACCCGAAGTGACCGCAGTACTCGCGGTCGCCGGGGTCGAGACGCGTGCGTTTGTACGTCGGGCTGGTGGCGCGATGCGTGATGAGCTGCCAGGCTTTCAACGCGAATTCAAAATCGGACGGCGCCGCGGCCCGCCAGCGCGCGGCGGTCTCCACTTTGGGCAGTTGATAGAAGCTGGAGTCGATTTCGACGCAGGAGAAGGTGCGAAAGTATTTCTCCTGCGCCATCGCGAAGCCACAACAGCCGACCCTCACATGCGGACGTTTGGTTGGCACGACGGCGGATGCTAACAGGAATCTTCGGACTTGCAAAGCCGATGTGCTGACGGCATCTTTAGAGGAGATCAACAGGTATGAGCACGGAGGAAGCAAAACCCAGGGACGAGGACGCGATGGTGACAACCACCGATATACTATTTGAATGCCCGTCCTGTGGGAAGAGTCTGGTCGTGGACGAGGCGGGGGAAGGCATGATTATCGATTGCCCGCAGTGCCGCACCAATGTCATCGTGCCGCCCCAATCGACCAAGGCGGCGGCGCCGCCGCCGGCGCTAAAAGTGGAATCCAAGCCCATTGCGGAAGGCAAATCGTCCGCAGCGAACGTCCCGCCCGAGAGGCGGCTGACCGTGCTGGCCGGCCGGCTCAAGGAAATCCAGGCGCAACGCACCGAAATCACCAGCCGCATCGCGGCGCGCCTGAATGATGTGAACCGCGACCTGGTGATGCTGGCGCGCTTGGAAACATCACAGCAACAAGCTCTCAGCGAGTGGAATCAGCTCGTCGAAAAAATCTCCGGCGCGCCAATGGCTGACGAGGTGGACGCGTCCCGGCCGGCCGTGGTTGGGGCCAGCGTCAGCAAGGGTGCCCGGACGCGCATTTCGTTCGGCCAGTGACGCTCAGTTCGTCGCGGGAGTGAGCGCTGGTTCGCGGGGCGGAACGAGGGACGAAGCCGGTGCAGTCGTCAGGCTCTTCACCAACACCTTCGACTTGCGACCGCTTTGTTCATATTTCTCGCGACGTTGGGGAGGCAAATCCTCGGGCGTACCTTCCGCATAACCCAACTTGTGCTGGAAAAACGTGAACGTCTGCGTCGAGAGGCAAAAAATCCTTTCGAAACCTTGTTCGCGCGCGAGGTTTTCGACGAACAGCGCCAGCTTGGAACCGATTCCCCGGTGCTCGTGCGCGGGACTGACCGCCAAGCTCGCCAGTTCGGCCATTTTCTGCTCGGGGTAGGCGTGGAGGGCGACGAGGCCGACGATGTTGTTGTCGATTTCGAAGACGTAATGCTCGCCGATATGTTTTTCGATGCTGCTGCGGGTGCGTTTGACGAGTTGCTCTTCTTGGATGGACGGCTTGATGAGCGCCATGATGTGGCGAATGTCTTTGCGCATCGCTTTGCGGACCGCCTGATATTCGTCCGCATAAATCAACGTGCCGATCCCCTCATTGGAAAAGACCTCGGCAAGCAGGCCTTCATCGACCTGGCCATTGATGATGTGGACCCGCAGGACACCGCCCTGGCTCGCGCGCAACGCGTGCTGCGCCTTGGAAATCATCCCGGGCGCGATCTTATCGCTCGGATTCTTCAACGCCGCTTCCAGTTCCTTCACCGACATCTGCGCGACCAACTTGCCGTCGATCTCTAGGCCGTTCGCGCTGCCGATGAACATCAGCTTCACCGCGCCCAACTCGCGCGCCACCTCGACGGCGACGGAGTCCGAATTCAATCGGTAGGTGTTCCCGTTCCCATCGAATCCGAGTGGAGGGATGACGGGCACGATGTCCTTGTCGAGCAGCGTGCGCAGCATCTCGAGATCGACTTGATGGACTTTGCCCGTGCGTTGATGATCGACGCCCTTGATGATGCCCAGCGGCACGGCCTCGATGGCGTTGGTTTGCGCGCCGCGAATATCGTTCAGCTTCAGTCCTTCGAGGATCTCGTGGGTGACATTCGTCGCCGCCGTGATTGCGATGCCGAGCGTCGCCGCGTCCGTGACGCCCATGCCGTCGTGGTTGGAAATCGGCTCGTGCAGGCGCTCGGACAGCAACTTGATTTGGTGACCGGCGCCGTGAACCAGCACGATGCGGATATTCAGGCTCCGCAACACCGCGACGTCGAGCAACAGGTTGCCAAAATTCTCGTCGGCGACCACCGAGCCGTCGACGGCAATGAGGAACACCCGGTCCCGAAACTGCGGGACGTAGTGCAGGATGCCACGAAGATCAGTCGGTTTCATGTGTGCCCATGAGACTTATACGCACCACCGTCGGCTTTTTCAACAGGGGATTTGGATTTCGTCACCAGAATACCTTCCAAAGTGCGTTCATGCGGTTTCAGCGTCTCACATACTCAGCGAAAGAGCACTCCGTCCCGTCCTCACGCGCGGCTTCCGTCCACTCGCGATGATCGTAATCGGGAAACTTGGTGTCGCCGATAACCCGGCGGTGGACTTCCGTGACGAACAGCTTGTCGGCCAGCGGCAAGGCGGCTTCGTACACCTTGCGGCCGCCGATAATGAAAACAGATTGTTCATTCTGCCGGCGACAATGGTCGAGGGCGGCATTGAGGTTGGCAAACGCGAGCACACCGGGCGGCGCGGTGAAATTCGCGCTTTGGGTGAGGACAATGTTCGTGCGGCCCGGCAATGGTTTGCCGATGGATTCATACGTCTTCCGTCCCATGACGATGGGATGGCCCATGGTGAGGCGTTTGAACCGCTGCAAATCTTCGCGGATATGCCAGGGGATTTTCCCCTGGTCACCGATCGTACCGTCTTCGCTGATGGCGACGATCAGCGCGATGTTCATACGGCCACTTTGAATTTGATCTTGGGGTGGGGGTGATAGTCGAGGAGTTGAAAGTCCTCGAATTGCAATTGGTCGAGCGGCTTCTTGGCGATGACCAGCCGGGGCAACGGACGCGGCTCGCGCTTGAGCTGTTCGCGAAGCCCGGGAACGTGATCGTATTCGGCCAGCCCGCTCTCGGGCGTAGCGGTGTAAATATGGGCGTCAACGATGGTGTGGCTGAAGAAGCCGACGTCGAGACCGACTTCCTGCGCGAGCATTTGCGTCAGCGTGGCGTAGCACGCGAGATTGAAGGGAATGCCCAGCGCGATGTCGCCCGACCGCTGTGTGAGATGGCAGTTGAGGCGATCGCCCTGGACGTTGAACGCAAAACTGTAATGGCAGGGCGGCAACTTGCTCGTCCCGGCATTGCCGGGTTCCCAGGCGGTGACGACCATACGGCGGCTGTACGGCTCCTTCCGCAAGGTGTCGATGACGAATTGGATTTGATCAACCTCGCGCACCTGCCATTGGCCGTGGGCGTCCTGATACGGGCTGGGGAAGCGGCGCCAATAGCGGCCGTAGGCGGTTTCGAGATTGCCGTCCGCGTCGGCCCAGGCATTCCAAATCTTGGTGTGCTTGCGCAGGTTGCGAATGTGGTCCTCGCCGGAGAGATACCACAGCAACTCCCGCAGCATGGCGGCCCAGTTGACTTCCTTGGTGGTCAGCAGGGGATAGCCCTTCGACAAATCTACTTGATAGTGAGCGCCGAAATAGGAAAGCGTGTCGATGCCCGTGCGGCTCTTCTTGAGCTTGCCGTGATCGAGAACAAGCCGTGCCAGATCCAAATACTCTTTCATGTCGACAGAATAATCTGTGAAACGATTCTGCTGGTCGGAACGCCCGAAACGCAACGCCTCCTCGGCCGCAGGAAATTGTAGTGGGTGCGCGCGGAAAATCCAGACGATTGTAGGTACTCGTACAGTTTCACATTTCCCTCGCGGCGCGATTCTCCCAACCGCGCTCTGCAAAACAACCTCGAACCGGATTGTAGGGCTGAAGGCTCCGAAGTGCTGCCAGCGATTCGGAGTATCCAGCCGATGCGGGGCTGCTCCCCTCCATTGGAGGGGCCGGGGGTGGGTGCCGGTTATCGGTCGCCGCTGGCCCATTTCGCCCCGATTCGCTGCCCCGCCATGCCTTAATTTGGCTTCGTATGTGCATAACTCGACGCAGGAGAGGCCGAGGGGTCTAGGGCGGCAAACCACCTCTGCTCCGAGTCGTTTTCGGAGCTCCCCGGCGCTGTTTTCCAGCATTTTCCCCCTGTTTTTTGCCTCTTTTTGCAAAACGAACCCAACTCGTATTTTTTCCTAACACATTCACACCTAAATAGTTGCACATTTTTCATTTGGGTTCGTTTGGTAAAAAACATACTTTTATAGAGAGAAGCCCCTGCCAACCTCCATTTCCAGGGTCGCAACCGCCTCCTGTCTCCTCGCCCCTTGAGGGGAGCCGAGTCGGACGAGACGCCGTCGCGGCAAAGGATTAAGGTGAGGGGACTTCTCGATCTCCCGACTTGAGGCGCATCGCCTCCTCCGAGTCGTCTTCGGAGCTGACTCCTAATCATTTCTCTCATGCCCCGATTCTCTCACAATCCGAGAAATGCCGTTAGCGTACTTTGGAAGGTTTGGGAGCCGAGCCCCGTGGTGACGGGGCGAGACGCAACACCGACGGTGGCCCGAAGGGCGAGCTGAGCGGGAGCGAGCGAGTGCAACGTTTGGAAGCTTTTCTTCATTGTAAGGCTTCGGGAAGAGGAGGCGCGAGGGTGGTAGCGACACGATGCCGATTCGTTTCGGCACCCGGAGGGCGACGCGAAGCGGCGACCTCGCCGTATTCTGGGTCGCAAACGTTCCATCCCCGCGCATGTCTCTATGATCCATGCTCACACCCCCGATTCTCTCACAATCCGAGAAATGCCGTTAGCGTACTTTGGAAGGTTTGGAAGGTTTGGAAGCTTTTCTTTTCGGAGCTGAAGTTCTTCTTAGCGCGCAGCTTATAGCCGCGCGCGCAATGTTTTGTCGTTGCCGCAACCTTTTTTAAGAATTCGAGCCGCGGTATTCCCAAGCCGACGACGTGAATTCGATTCCCATCACCCGCTCCAGTTTCGTCTTGCTCTGCAATCAGCACAGGCGGCTGGTAATTGGCGGGTTGTGCCATCTTCCTTCGCCCCCTTAACGGCTCGGCTTGAGTTTTCCAGCACTCACCCGAAACGGGCTTTTTGCCCCTACCGGGTGAGTGCCGGGGTGATAGTTTTTGGGGGCGGAAATGGGGGGCGGGGGGGTATTCTTAGGGGGCTGCTGGCAGAAAAGATACTTCGCGATATACCTTGCTTATCCCAGAATGAGGCGTATGCGTGTCTTGGTCTCGGCGAGCTGTCCCACTCCGACCAATTCCTACCAGCAA